>NZ_JABSST010000099.1 GCF_013213975.1 Winogradskyella sp. | reverse complement strand
TGATCTTTATCCAAATCATTGCTCACGAATTTATTATCTTTTCGTTCGCAATACGGAACTGCGTTTAGCAGGGCGTTCTTAACAATACAATTGAACTATATTATCAGATTATGCATTTAATCAATTACCAAAACTTAATTATAGTACTTCTTCTTTTAGCCTTTCAAAGTGCTGCTCAACCCCTTTTGGAAAAAGGTGAATATTCTGTTGGATTCAAAATGGAATGGATTGATAACCCAAATCTCAGCTATAGCATGGAGGATGGAATTCGAAGAAATAACAAACCTGTTTTATTGGGAATTTGGTATCCAGCTAGAGAAAACTCCAATGATCCATTAAGTGTTCATGACTACATGAGCATGAAAGGCTTGGAAGGTAAAGAGAAAATCCAAGAGGCCTTTTTTAAGAATGAAGAAAACAGTTGGAAAGAAAATCCAGCTAGCTATATAACTGAAAATAAAGATATACATAATGATTGTTATACATGGCTAATCGACAATAAGGGATATGCAAAACTGGATGCTTTGCCTCTAGACTCTAAATTTCCAGTTATAATCTATGAGCATGGAGGAGGATGCACCTACAATGAAAACCTTCAAACGTTTGAATATCTGGCAAGTCATGGCTATGTTGTAATCAGTAGTCAATTCTGGACCTTGGAATACGGAATACCTATTCAACTAAATTGGTACGAAGCAAAATCAGACCTACAATGCATAGTAAGTTATCTAAAAGAATTACCAAATGCAGACGTATCTCAACTTGCCTTTATGGGCCATAGTCAAGGAGCTCAATACGGTTATGGAATGATGATTGGGGCCACACCTTTTAAAGCATTTATCCCACTAGATCCTACGTGGCACGCATATGGATTAGAAAAAATCAGTGAATACTGGGGAAAAGAACATGTAGGAATGCTTGAATTATTAAAACTTGAAGCCACTAATATGTATCCAGAAATTTTAGAAATCTCAGGGCTTTTCGAACCCGATCAGAAGGACATTCAGTATGATAGTTTATTGAACTTTTATGAGAAGCAGAACAACGGCTATTTTCTGACAAAGTTGTTTAAGCACAGTGATCGACATTTAATGACTATAGGCGGAAGAAGCAGTGATGGCAAAGAGATGGATCATGACAGCTTCATAAGTCAAGGAGCGTTGGCTTATTCTTTTCTTTCCAATCAGAAAGAATTTTTCCAAAACGCAGACTCCAGACTCCTTAATTATTTCGAAAGTCAGTATAAACTCTATAAAAAAATGAATCATTTGATTCTGCTTTTTCTTAATAAGGTATTAAAGCCAACTAAAGTAAATGTGGATAAATGGGTTACAGAAACAAAAAAACTTGAAAACTCAGACGACTCAATACGATATCAATATTTACCATCTGAATATAAATTCAAAGAGGATGAGTTTTGGTGGCAATTGCTAAATGTTAAGGATACTAACCTGGACCTTCTTCAACAATTGATAAAAGAAGAAATTGATAACACTGGAAGAACCTCATTCAAGTATATTTTTGCAATAATGATGAATCACAAAAAAAATCCAGATTTAGCTTACAAGGTTTCAGATATCCATATGAAATTAGAAAACGAAACTTGGTATACTTATTTTGTTCATGCAAACCTGTTGTATCATACCGGTCATGAAGAGAAAGCAATTTTATTCTACGAAAAATCTTTAGAAACTGCCCCTTCCGATCATAAACTAACTAAAAAAATGAATAGAAAGGAATTTAGCAATTGGAGTGCCTGGCAATAATTATTATCTTAATCATATTTGATTTTTTTCAAAAAGGATTTAATAAAATGAAAACTGAGCACAACACAAAAAAACAGCATTAGAATTATCTAATGAAATAAGTATACCTCAACCTATCATGTTAATAAATCAGAAATTACGAGCCTCCAAGATTACTTATCAAATGAATATAAATTGCTCCAAAGAAAAGCTCTGGGAGGTGATATCAACACCAGGAATTCTTGAGTTTTGTCATCCATTCTGTAAAGAAAATAAAGTAACGAGATGGGGTGAAGTTGGAGCACAAGATACTATTCAATATTATAATGGACTTAAATTACATCGATTATTCACTGATTGGAATGTAGGGAAAGGATATAAATTGCTTATTGGACGAGGTAGATATGCAACAGCAAAAGTTATATGGAAAATCACTGCTCAAGAAGATGAAATTTCGGTACTATCAATTTCAATTAATTTATATTCTGATATTGCGCTTAGAAGATACGCGAAGTTTTCACGTTGGGCAATTGAGAAATTTTATCTTATACCCCATATGTCAAATTATGTGAAAGATGTTGTTAAAGGTTTCAAATATTATATCGAAACTGGGAAGTCAATAGAAAAGAACCAATTTGGAAACAATCGCATGTTTTCAAACATGAGAGCATAATCAAATAAATCCAAAAAAAGAAAATTGAATTAATGATAACATAACTGTCGCTAACAAACCTATAATTGATTACGACGGAATTTCCAGTCGGAAATTCCCTTCATTTTTGCTATCTTTCGGCCAACGACGGAATGACACTACGTGACATTCGGTAACAAACCGTAGCTTGACCATTGGCAATAATTAAATTAAAATAATGAAAATAAAATCATTTCTAATATTATTCTTTTCTATAATTTATTCTATCTCATATTCTCAAGTACAACTTGGAGAGGATATACTTGGTGATGCAATTGGTGACA
Source organism: Winogradskyella sp. (assembly GCF_013213975.1). Classification (GTDB taxonomy): domain Bacteria; phylum Bacteroidota; class Bacteroidia; order Flavobacteriales; family Flavobacteriaceae; genus Winogradskyella. The sequence goes on along the minus strand of NZ_JABSST010000099.1, from coordinate 6,015 downwards.
ACTTTGGGGAAGCCATGGCTATGTCAAATGATGGAACACATATTGTAATAGGTTCTAGGTATAAGGATGGGACTTTGATGAATTCAGGAGTTACGAGAGTATATAAATATGAAAATGAGGATTGGATTCAAATAGGACAGGATATTTATGGTGAGGCTCAAAATGATTTTTCAGGAACTTCGGTGTCAATTTCTTCAAATGGTGACAAGATTGCTATAGGAGCAACACATAATGATGGTACTAGTGAAGATTCGGGACATGTTAGAATATATCAATTTATAGGAAGTACTTGGATACAAATTGGAAATGACATTGATGGTGAGGCAGCAGGAGACCATTTTGGTATTGAGGTGTCATTATCCCCAACTGGTGATCGAATAGCCATTGGTGCAGATTTCAACGATGGTTCAGCATTTAATGGCGGACATGTTAGGGTTTACGAAAATATTGACGATGAATGGATTCAAATAGGTCAAGATATTGATGGTACGTATTCTAATGGTTGGATCGGTAAAAGTTTATCTTTATCTTCTAATGGTAATAGAATTGCTATCAATTCACCGACTAATTTAGGAGCTGGTGGTAATGGTTTTGTTCAAGTGTATGAATTTAATGGTTCAAATTGGATTCAGATTGGCGCAAATATTTCAGATCTCAATTATGCTTTTGGATATTCCGTTTCACTTTCTTCTGATGGAAATACTATTATTATTGGAACTATTAATGGAGGATCTCCGGATGTTAGCTACGTTAGAGCATATGAATTTAATGGTCAAAATTGGATTCAAAAAGGCTCCAAACTAGGCGAAGAATTTTATGATGGACGCTTTGGAGATTCTGTTTCAATATCAAATGACGGAACAGTTATTGCGATAGGGGACTCTAGAAATGATGGAAATGGATTTACTTCAGGAAATGTGCAAGTCTTTCGATTTGATAATGAAGTTAATGATTGGATTCAAATAGGCATTGATATCGACGGTTCAAATTCATATGATTATTGCGGAGTAAAAGTCTCATTATCAGGCACAGGCAATAGAGTTGCTCTAGGAGCAAAATTTCATGATGGTAATGGAATAAGCAACTCTGGTCAAGTTAGAGTTTATGATTTTACTGAATTTCTATTAAGTACAAACGACTATGAAGGGACAAATTTATCTGTTTACCCAAATCCAGTTTCAGAAGTATTAATTGTAAAATCAAAAATGCAAATAACTCGTATGGTACTATACGATCTTTTTGGAAAAATAGTAGCAACTACATTTAATGATAATAAAATCAATTGTTCTAATCTTAACAATCAAATGTATATTCTTAAAATAACAGATAATAATAACAATCATACGTTCAAAAAAATCATGAAACGATAAAGTACTATTTCCCAAAAGGTATAACCGCATTTGCTTCGCCAGTCGCTTCGTTCGTGTCGGCAGATTCGACTATGTCAGACACGAGCACGTAGTGCGAACTGGCGAAGCAATCGACTGGGAATAGCGAGCGTCAGTGCTTAATCGAAAAATAGTAATTTAAAACCCGTAGCGGACGGTTATACGAGACCGTTGTAGAAAGTCAATAAAAAACAATAAATGAGAACATATTACATATTCTTTTTTTTAATAATTGTCAAATATTCCGCAATAGCGCAAGAATATTCCTCTTACGAACAACCATTTCAATCGAATTTGTATTCTGAAACATTAAAAGATTCTGTAAATCTGGAAATAATCTTGCCTAGAGGGATTAAGAATAATACAGACATTGAATATCCAATTATCTATTTATTAGATAAACAAAATCAAAATAACTATAAATACAATCTCAATACAATTGATTATTTAACAAGTTTACAATGGATGCCAGAAGCCATCATTGTTGGCATTACTTTTCCTTGGAATAAAAGAAATACATGGACGAATCCTAATATTTTAGGTGGAAAAGCCGATGATTTTATAATCTTTTTAGAGAAAGAGTTAAATAATGAATTGAAAAGTAATTACCCAATTTCAAACTTTAATTTATTGATAGGCCATTCTCGTACAGCTATTTTTTCTTCGTACGCTCTATCAAAAAGTCCAGTTTTTTTCAACGGTGTAATAGCAAGCAGTGTGTCAAATTTCGACTTTGGGGATAAACAGCAGCAAACCCAATTTGAATTTTTCCTCAACAAAATTCCTTCTATTCCCCAAAAATACTATTACTATTTTTCAGTTGGAGAACAATTGTATGGAGATTTACATGAAACAGCTGTAGATGCCTTAAATTCCTATTTGATTTCAAAAGATTTACCTAAAAACTTAGAATGGAAATACTACAAATATAAAGTGGCACATAATCTTACACCAGGTTTAACCATAAGTAGAGCATTAAGTGAGATTTTCAAAGATTATGGAAAAAGAATAAACATCTGTTTTAATCTTGCAAAAGCATCAAAAAATAAGGTGCCATGGGATGATTTTCAAGAATTATATTCATCTTTATCATCTAAACTGGGTTTTGAAATACTACCGTCTAAATTATTCTTTAACAGCATTGCTTCCGAGTACTACAATGATTATGATAATATATATGGTACAAAGAAACTAGATTTCACGCTAGAAGTTTTAGTTAAGGCAATAGAAAAATATCCTAAAGATTTTAGTTATTTCAGTTGGATAGGAGAAACCTATATGACTCGAAAAGATTATGAAAAAGGACTTCAGTTTCTAAATAGGTCTATTGAGCTCATTAATAATGATAAAACTATCTCAATTTCTGACCGAATAAGTTACATTGAAGAAATTGAAGCGCTAAAAAAAATAAAATAACTACCTACAACAATGGCTATAAGTAATTGCTTGGGTTGGTAAGTGCTACTCGGAAAATTCTCCGAATTTTCCTCACTTAGTGCCTTTTTGCTATCTTTAAAACCTTAAGCAACTACTCATAGCTAAACCAAATTGCACCAATTAGTTATCAGCAAAGTATAGCTCCAGCTGACCGACTCAAGTCCTTAACGTGCAATAACAATTAACTAAAAGCAATTTGGTACCTTATCTTGAATTCCCAATCTAATAAATCCAACGATTAACGGTAGCTGCGCTACCTAATCGTGTAGCAATGATTTGGATGCAATACCCCAAGTATTTAATTTTTATCCAAATCATTGCTCACGAATTTATTATCTTTTCATTCGCAATATGGAACTGTGTTTAGCAGGGCGTTATATCTCATTAGGTAAACTAATATCAAATTGATAAAATCAAGAATTATGCTCAAAAAACTACTAACCGTTTTACTTTTCTTTTTTGCTGTTTTGGGGTACTCTCAAGAAGCCTTACCTGTTTCAATTGGTCAAATAGATACTTTATATTCCAATATTCTTGGAGAGAAAAGAAATATTTGGGTACATATACCCGAATCTTACAAATCCGAGCATGGAGAAACAAAATCATTTCCTGTGCTATACCTACTAGACGGTGATAGTCACTTCTCTTATACCGTTGGAATGCTTGAAAATCTAAGTTCAAGGGGAAATTCAATTTTACCTAAAATGATAGTAGTTGGTATTCTCAATACAGATAGAACAAGAGATTTGACACCAACTAAAGCAGAAGAAATGCCTCCGTTTATCAGTAAGTCAACATCAGAAAGGTCTGGTGGCGGGGAATCATTTATGAAGTTCATAGAAAACGAATTAATTCCATACATAGAATTTAAATATAGTACATTACCATATAGACTCTTAGTTGGTCACTCTTTCGGTGGATTAACAGTTTTAAATACTTTGATGGAAAATACAACTCTGTTCAATGGATACATTGCAATTGACCCTAGTCTATTTTATAACAATCAAAGAGTATTGAACGCCATGGAACAATCGAATTTTCAGAAAGGTTTTAAACACAAATCTTTATTCCATGCTATTGCGAATGGAATGGAATCAAATATGGATATAAAGAGTATAACTAAAGACACTACTGTAAACACTTTGCCTATGAGATCCAACTTGAGACTTAAAGAGCACTTAAATGAATTGGTAGATCTAGAGTTAAAGTACTCAAGTAAATACTATCCTAAAGACACCCATGGATCAGTTCCTGTAATATCAACTTACGACGGACTAAGATTTATATTTAATTCCTATGAATTAAAACTCGGTTTGAAAGAATACATAGAACCTCAAAGCAAAATATTTAGTAAAATCGTAAATCATTATAAAAGGGTTTCAAATGAATTGGAATATGAAATTAAACCAGAAGAACAATTCATTGATATTATTAGCTATGAATTTCTAAGTATGAAACAATATGAAAAGGCAGAGCAATTTTTCATTCTGAACACAAAGAATTATCCTAAAAGTTATAATGCCTTTGATTCATTAGGAGATTTTTACAGAACAATTGACGCTAAAGAAAAAGCAAGAATAAATTATCTGAAATCTATTGAACTTTACCAAAATTCTCCTTCCAAAATGAAGCTTAAGAAACTAAATCATAAAAAGTAAACGAGATATAACAATGTATATAAAACCATAGCTCCCATTCGCTTGCTAAGCTTCATATACTCAACTTTAGAGCACATTCAGCTGAAGCTGACTTGTGTTGTTACGTTCTTCGAACCCTCACCCCACAAGTAAATGTGCTCTAACGCCCTTCTAAACCAAATTGCAACAATTCATATAAGCAAAGTACAGCACCAGTTGACGGACTCAAGTCCTTAGCGTGCAATAACAATTAGCTAAAAGCAATTTGGCATCGTATCTTGAATTCCCAATCTAATAAATCCTACGATTAACGGTAGCTGTGCTACCTAATCGTGTAGCAATAATTTGGATGCAACACCCCAAGTATTTGATCTTTATCCAAATCATTGCTCACGAATTTATTATCTTTTCGTTCGCAATACGGAACTGCGTTTAGCAGGGCGTTAGCTGCAATTGACGAAAAGCATCGTCCTGAAAAATAAACAGAATGAATGAAACTATAGAAAATAAAGAATTCGGAGAAATAGAAAATCGCAGTGCCTTAGAAAGAATTGACAGAAAATATATTTGGAATGAAATCAGTAGTGTTTTAAATTTTGACAAGGGAATATTTTATACGATAAAGGAATTGTTTGTCCGGCCTGGAAAAACAGTTCGTGAATTTTTAGTTTATGACAGAAAAAGACTAGTTAAACCAATAATATTTGTAATTTTTAGTTCACTTTTCTTCGTAATAAGTCAACAGTTTTTTGGATTCCAAACTGGAACAGCACCTGATAATATAGATAGTGAAGGAGTTAAAAAAGCCTTTGAATGGGTTGGGGAAAACTTTGGTATTGTTAATATTCTTATGGGTTTCTTTATAGGTTTTTGGATTAGATTATTTTTTCTTAAATCTAAATTTAATATTTATGAGATATTCATTTTAGTATTTTTTATAGTAGGAATTGGAAATATAATATTTACGATTTTTGGAATAATAGAAAGCGGTACTGGTTTTGAAGTTAATAACTTAGCTTATTTTGCCGCATTATTATATTCAGCTTGGGCAATCGGAAACTTCTTTAAGAAAAAGAGTTTTTGGAGTTATTTCAAAGGTTTACTTTCTTATATTTTTGGGACAACTATGGGCTCATTCTTGATTGTTTTTATCGGAATCTTAATCGACATAATAAACAAAAGCAGCTAACACCACCTAAACTGCATACGATTCTGCATACAGTTTCCACAAAAAGATTGTTCGTAAGGTAATTCTTTGAAAATCTTAAAATTATTTCATTATTGAAATATCTTCCGCAACACAGATGCTCTAAACCTCTGTAAAGTAAAGCTTGCTTTCATAATCCCTATTAAGGTAAGAAATCAAAAGGAACAGACTTCTCTAGGTCGCAGTCTAAAGCACGTTTAATCTTATACTGCTCTGTGAGTTTTTTAGTAACTTTTTTAAGCGAAATGGCCATATACAGCATCTCAAACTCTACCATCGCAGAGCGCTCCAAAGTATATAGGTTTTCAATAATTTCTATATGACGCTTGGCATTAATATTAAAGTG
>NZ_JABSST010000098.1 GCF_013213975.1 Winogradskyella sp. | reverse complement strand
ATGGTTAACTTTACTAAAGCTAGTAAGTTTAAAGTATTCATTCCTTCCTTTAAATTAAGTGCTCCTTTTGCACTTAATTAAGATTTATAATCCTCAATATAATCAAAGCGGAACTCATTTCCATTTTGTTCGATATGAAAAAATAAACAATTGGAATAATGAACAAACTCATATGTTAAATTGATATCAAATCCAGCTTTGCCCACCTTATATATGCCGTCACAATCTATATTTCCATAAGGTGAAATTCTCCTAAATCTAAAATTAGTTGCAGTCTTTAAATCATATAGCTCAAACCATGCTCCTGCTGCTATACCACTTAACCACTGCGCATGCTCTGCCTTAATATCATTAGGCTTGGCTTGGAGTGTACCAACTAAACTTGGACTATAATGCTTTAACGGATCAAGGAACAAACGACAGTTTTCCCTGCCGACCGAGGAATTAAATTTAGTTATCTCACCTTCTTCTGAAATTATAAAAACATCATCCTCAGTATCCGCAATGACGACATTACCAATAGTACTTGGTGTAAACCACTTAGATTTAATTAATTGCGTTTGAATTTTAGTATGAGTTACTGAAGCGATTAAAGTATCTGTTACAAATCGGGCACAGTTGCACGCCTCTTTCATAAATGCAGCATATCTAATAAATCCTCGAGATTGCATAGCATCAATATGACTTCTTGCTAAATCATAATTAATAGCATTACAAACAGAAGCATACAAATTACCATCGCCATGAGTAAGTTTTGGATGTGTTGCAAGGAACTTTAGAATCTCCTCTAAATTAGTAATTGTATCATTTTCAATTTCAGCAATAATATGAAAGTTCAACTCAAAATCTGTTTCTCGTCCTCGCACTCTACCATTTGGTTCAGAAGTGATATAGCGTCCAAAATCGTGATATTCTAATACCCCTGTGGATTTTTGAATTAAGACCAACGCGGCATGGCCAGCTCTAACATGTTTTTTGCTACCCACAAATGCAAACCTTAAAAACTTTGAGTACCACTCATCAGCATGAGAAACAATAGTCTCTGGATAAGCAAGTGTTAATATAAAAGCATCGTTTTGAGGCATAAGCTCATGAAAAAAATTCAATCGCAACTTACAAAAAATATAGATGGATATTTCACACAACAATAACGTTCAAAATCTAGAAATTTTTATAAATATTGTAACTTTACACAATCAAAAATTGAAACTAAAAAACAAATCATATTATGGGAAAAGGATTCTTTAATGTTCCAGTAGCTGTAAACGAACCTGTTAAGTCTTATGCGCCAGGAACACCAGAACGCGACGCTGTATTAGAGACTTACAAATCAATGTTCAACAGTAAAGTTGAAGTGCCTTTATTCATCAATGGTGAGGACATTAAAACTGGGAATACCAGAACCATGTCTCCGCCACATAATCATCAGCATATTGTTGGTGAATATCATTTGGCAGAAAAAAGCCATGTAGAAGCTGCTATTGCTACAGCATTAGAAGCACGCAAAACTTGGTCTCAAATGCCTTGGGAACAACGTGCTGGTATCTTTTTAAAAGCAGCTGAATTAATTGCTGGACCTTACAGAGCTCGAATTAATGCAGCAACTATGATTGCACAGTCTAAAACTATTCACCAAGCTGAAATAGACGCCGCATGCGAGTTTATTGACTTCTTACGCTTCAATGTTCAGTTTATGACTGATATTTATATGGAGCAACCTGAAAGTACAAGTGACGCCTGGAATAGAATTGAATACAGACCGCTAGAAGGATTTACTTACGCAGTAACACCGTTTAACTTTACAGCTATTGCTGGAAATTTACCTGCTTGTATGGCGCTAATGGGTAATGTGGTTGTATGGAAGCCTAGCGATAGTCAAGTTTACTCTGCAAAAGTGATCATGGATGTATTTAAAGAAGCTGGAGTACCTGATGGAGTTATTAACGTTGTTTTTGGTGATCCAGTGATGATTACAAATACAGTGTTGTCAAGTCCAGATTTTTCTGGTTTACATTTTACAGGCTCTACCTTTATTTTCAAAGAGCTTTGGAAGCAAATAGGCGAAAACATTCATACCTACAAAACATACCCTCGAATTGTTGGAGAAACTGGTGGAAAGGACTTCATCATTGCGCACAAATCTGCAAATGCTAAGCAAGTTGCAACAGCAATCTCAAGAGGTGCATTTGAATTTCAAGGTCAAAAATGTAGTGCTGCTTCTAGAGCCTACATACCAAAAAGCCTGTGGGCAGATGTAAAAAGGTTCTTGTTAGACGATATAAACTCATTCAAAATGGGCTCACCTGAGGATATGAGTAATTTTATTACAGCTGTAATTCACGAAGGATCATTTGATAAGTTAGCTAAATATATTGATGGAGCTAAGAATGATAGTGATGCAGAAATAATTGCAGGAGGTGGATATGATAAATCAAAAGGTTATTTCATTGAACCTACAGTTATTGTAACGACAAATCCAAAATACACAACAATGTGTACTGAATTATTTGGGCCGATTATTACGATTTATGTATATGAAGATAATGCCTATTCAGATACTTTAAAGATAGTTGATGAAACAAGTGAATATGCACTTACAGGTGCGGTATTATCAACAGACAGATATGCTGTTGATGAAGCTACAACAGCCCTACAAAATTCAGCAGGTAATTTTTATATAAATGATAAACCAACTGGTGCTGTTGTTGGTCAACAACCATTTGGGGGAGCGAGAGCATCTGGAACAAATGACAAAGCTGGAAGTGCTCAAAATTTATTAAGATGGGTATCGCCAAGACTCATTAAAGAAACTTTTGTTACACCAACAGATTACAGATATCCGTTTTTAGGATAAAAACATAAACTACTGATAATTAAATCCCTTAAGAGTAAATTACTTTTAAGGGTTTTTTTTTGCACTTCATAGAAAAATACCGTTATGACAGACTTGCCCCTACTAAACTTTGTATCTTTTCGATCTTAAGATAATATTAGTACTATGAAAAAACTTTACTTTATATTTTTAGTATTCATTCCAACTTTGATTGCAGCACAGACCGCTTTCAGTTCTGGAATTACTCCTGATTTATCCTCCTATGGTGAAGCAACAAATTATCCAGGCGAAGGAGAATATCAAATATTTTTAGGAGCTGACGGTATCCTTAATAAACCTATCATTCTAGTCGATGGTTTTGACCCAGGCGACACAAGAGATATTACAGGACTTTATAGTTCATTGGATTTTACAAATGCTTCTGGATCTCAAAATCTTGCAGATCTTCTTAGAGCACAGGATTTTGATGTGGTCATTTTAAATTTCCCGGTCTATCTAAGAACTGGAGATGGTGTGACTATTGATGGAGGAACAGATTTTATTGAAAGAAACGCAATGCTGCTTGTAGAGCTTTTGGATATTATAAATACAGCCAAAGCAAGCAATAATCCTGAAGAAAATGTAATTATTGGTCCAAGTATGGGAGGTTTAATCACTCGATACGCCTTAAACTACATGGAAGCCAATACACTAGATACAGACACCCGTTTGTATATATCGTTCGACGCACCGCATCATGGCGCAAATGTTCCTATTGGACTGCAACATCAGTTGAACTTTCTGGCAAATAATGCTACGCAGCCAATTACCGAAATTCAACCTTTAATTGATACATTCTTAAAATCACCTGCCGCAAGGCAACTATTAGTAGATCATCTTGAAGGCCATTTACTTTCTGGCAATCTTGTTGAGTTTGATCCTAACCTTACCTTACCGGTTTCCCATCCATTCAGAACTCAATTTGTTAACAATATTAATAGTTTTAATGCATCAGGGTTTCCTTCAACTACAAGAAACGTTGCTATTATTAATGGTAGCGGTACTGGAAACCCATATTTCGCCATTGGTAATTCAGGTACCCTAGTAACTAATGGCTTTACTGTTCTTAGTGATAGTTTTACAGCACCTGCTGGTCCCTTTACAGCAGTTATTGACGTTGGTATTAATATGACTCCTGCCGCTGGCTTAACAACATCAGTAAGTGAGATTTCAATCTCAGTCTTTGGCATAGAGGTAGAAGGATCCAATGCTGATAGTGAGGCTTTTACATTTTCTGACGGTATGGATTCCGCGCCAGGTGGATTATTTGATCTTTCTGGTTTAACAGGTGATATTGCATCTGGTGGAGGTACTGCAGCAGATTTTCTAAACGCCTTACAAATTGATAAATTTAGCTTTATTCCATCAGTTAGTGCATTAGCATTAGAAATAACTAACGATGAAATAGATTGGCACCACGATATTGATTTGGACTCTAGAGCAACAACTAACAATACTCCATTCGTTAACACCTTTGTTCCCGTTGATAATGAACCACATGTGCAATTGACTGAAGACAATGTTAATTTTGCATTAACAGAAATTCTCACACCACCATTAGGAATAGGTAAAGGCTCAGAATTTTCATTTCAGTTAGAGACTAATCCAGTCGATTCAAACTTGGTATTACTTTCTGATTTTAATGGTAAGGCTGTTCTCAATATTATTGATGTGACTGGTAAAATTGTTTTCAATCATGCCTTACAATTGAATAATCGAAATACAGTACCAGTGGATCTAGAATCTGGATTTTACATCCTAGATATTACTACAGAAAACAAGACTACATATACAACCAAGTTTTTAGCGAACTAAAGTAAATATACTTTTAAAATGAAAAGCCCTGAGAAAGGGCTTTTCATTTATGTTTCATTGGCAGATGAATCACTTTTTTGGTTTCAAAAAAGTCTTCTTCAAAATAATCGGATAGTAAATAAGCTTTTACCTTAGCATATTGTTTTAACTCTTCAGTTAAATCACCCCCTTTAAGATACAAGATCCCATTCTTTAAAATATTGTTCTGCTTCTTAGAGATCTTTCCTTTTACCCATTTTGTAAATTCAGGCATCGCAGTCACTGCTCTACTCACTATAAAATCATAAGTCTCATCAATAGCTTCTACTCTACTATGGGTGGTTCTTATATTGGTTAACTCAATACTATCTGCAACACCTTTAATAACTTTCAGTTTCTTATTAATACTGTCAACTAAATGAAATTGACAATTGGGAAATAAAATCGCCAATGGTACACCAGGGAATCCACCACCAGTCCCAACATCTAAAATTGATGCCCCATCAGCAAAGGGCATCACTTTTGCAATTCCCAGGGAATGCAATACATGTCTTAAGTACAATTCATCAATATCTTTTCTTGAAATGACATTGATCTTGGTATTCCATTCCTTATATAATGCTTCGAGTTGTCCAAACTGTTGCACCTGCTTATCTGTTAATTCTGGAAAATATTTTAGGATTAGATCCATAGAATTCATTTTGTGCAAAAATACATTATTTAAATGTGTATAATTTTAAGATAAAACCATAAGGCTTCGATTTAATTATTAGTTATCTTTGAAGCATTATACTTAAACTAAACCCTAAACGTTATAGCAACAAATACGAATTGAAATGGCACAACAAACCTTATCTTTTTCTAGAGTCGATTCCGCTAAATTTTTTAGAACATTAAATAAGCGTGTAAACAACTATTTTAAAGAGAATAATATCAAACGCACAGGTAATTGGCAACTATGGGTCAAAACTGTGGTCATGTTTGCTATTTTTCTAACTCCTTATTTCTTACTCTTAACATTAGATATTTCAACTTGGGCGCAAATTCTTTTAACCATAGTGATGGGTATTGGAATGGCTGGAGTTGGCATGAATGTTATGCATGACGGAAATCATGGTTCATTCTCAAATAAAGAATGGATAAACAGATTAATGGGAAGTAGCATTTATATACTAGCAGGAAATGTTTACAATTGGAAAGTACAACACAACGTATTGCATCATACTTACACCAATATACATGGACATGATGAAGACTTAGAAGCGGGTAGAATTTTACGTTTTTCTAAACACGCTGAATGGCATAAACACCACAGATTTCAGCACTATTATTCAATTTTTTTATATGGCTTATTAACTATAAACTGGGCAATAACCACGGACTTTCAACAGATGAGACGTTATATGAAGCGTAAACTCTCTTATGGTAAATTCCCTAATCCAATTTTAAATTGGAGCAAGCTTGTTATCTCTAAGATTTTATATGTTTCGCTTTGGATTGTTTTACCAATTTTACTCACTGACTTGGCTTGGTACGAGGTTTTAATTGGCTTTTTTATCATGCATTATGTAGCTGGTTTAATCCTTAGTGTGGTATTTCAACTTGCTCATGTTATGGATGAAGCTGAAATGCACTTACCTGAAAAAGATGGTACTATGAAAAATACTTGGGCCATTCACCAATTAAAAACCACTGTAAATTTTGGCGCAAAAAATTGGCTGATCAACTGGTATACAGGTGGATTAAACCATCAGGTTGAACACCACATTTTTCCGCATATTAGTCACATTCACTATGGTAAAATTGCCAAAATTGTAAAGGATACGGCAAAAGAATTTAATTTACCATACAAAGAATACGAAACTACGAGAAAAGCTATCGCAGCGCATTTTAAATTTCTAAAAGAAATGGGAATGCGTCCAGCAGTGCAGGTGTAATTACTATACAAAAATTAACATGAACCAACTTTCAGATAGAATTAACAATCTATCGACTTCAGCAACCCTTGCCATGGCCGCTAAAGCCAGAGAATTAAGAGAAGAGGGAAAAGACATTATTGGATTAAGTCTTGGAGAACCGGATTTTAATACTCCAAATTTTGTAAAAGAAGCAGCAATAGAAGCTGTAAACGATAACTATAACAGTTATACACCTGTTGATGGTTACGGTGAATTAAAAGATGCTATTATCACAAAGTTTAAGCGTGATAATAACCTTGATTATACGAAATCTCAAATTGTTGTTTCTACAGGAGCAAAACAAGCCTTATATAATATTGCTTCTGTCATGCTTAATGATGGTGATGAAGTTATTTTACCATGCCCTTATTGGGTTAGTTACAGCGATATTGTAAAGCTTAATGGTGGTGTACCCGTTGAAGTTAAGACAGATATATCGAATGACTTTAAAATGACAGCCGCTCAATTAGAGGCTGCTATAACACCAAAAACCAAAATGCTTTGGTACAGCTCTCCTTGTAACCCAAGCGGATCTGTATACAGCAAAGATGAATTAAGAGCTATTGCAGACGTTTTACAGAAACATCCTAACATCTATGTTGTTTCTGATGAAATATATGAACATATCAATTTCATTGGCGGCCATTACAGCATAGCACAATTTGAAGATATGTATTCTAGAACTATTACCGTAAATGGTGTCTCGAAAGCATTCGCAATGACTGGTTGGAGAATCGGATATATTGGTGCTCCTGATTGGATTGCAAGAGCTTGTAATAAAATGCAAGGTCAAGTAACAAGTGGTGCCAATTGTATTGCACAACGCGCTGTAATTACAGCCCTAGAAGCACACCCTTCTAAGATACAGTATATGGTTGATGAGTTTAAAGTACGTCGTAAACTTATACTAGGTCTTCTTGATGATGTTGAAGGGTTTAAAACAAACGAACCTGAAGGAGCTTTTTATGTTTTTCCGGATATTTCTGCTTATTTCGGGACAACAATGCGAGGAAAAACTATTAATAATGCTTCAGATATGGCTATGTATTTACTAGAAGAAGCTAATGTTGCAACGGTAACTGGTGATGCGTTTGGTAACCCAAATTGCATTAGGATTTCATATGCGGCCTCAGAAGACCATATTAAAGAAGCAATAAAAAGAATAAAATTGGCCTTAACATAATAACACCAATCACTTTAATAGGAGAAAAGCTCTAACGCCTTAATACACGTTAGAGCTTTTTTTATGATGTATATATCATCCAAACCAAAATACCGATTATTAGAACCGATAACATCATTACTTTTATCCAAAGTAGTTTCTTTTCTCTTTTAATTCTCTCACGAATTTCCTTTAACTGTTGAGGTATAGCATTTGGTAAATTACCTGTTGATTGTCTTTGTTTATTATTACCACCTATGGTCTTTCTGAACCGCTTAGATTGATTAAGCATTATACTCGTATTACTTTTGAGTGTGCTAATCATTGATTCACCGAACGGCATCGTAAAAAATTTTATTTATTTAAAAAGAAAAACACCTGCTATCGACAATGACACTATGATAGTAACAACAATAATCTTAGTCATTCTTATCCTGTTTTCTTTTCTAAGTTTATCTCTGATTTCAATGAGTAACTCAGGAGTTGCCACCGGAAAATCGTACTGAGGTTTTATGCCTGAGCGCTTCCCAGGCACATGTTTAAACTTAATTCTTTTAGTGCGCATTTTCTCGTTATTCTTTAACGAGGTAATCATTGCTTGAATTACTCCAAAACTCATAATTCTTAGATTTAAGGTTGATTGAATTTTAGCAATACACAATTATGTCCATGTAAAAAAAAATGAACTGCACTAACAATAAAAGGCATGCATACATACCAGTTAAAAAGGTCTATAAAATTAGTATGTGCTACTAGAAAATAGCGACTAAAGCAATGGCAAAGAAGGATAATTTTAAAACCATACCTACATGATTTACCATATTTAATTGCGAAGATTTAATACGCTGTCTAATTCCAAATACAGATTTTGTGGTTGACTTGCTAAAATTGTGCTTAACAATCGATTTGTAATTAGAGTTTAATAATCCATTGGTAGTGTAATGAGACACCGCAATGGGTTCTGGTACTGATTCTAAGGTTTGATTTAATACTAATGCCATGATTCTAATTTTTTAATTGGTTACGCTAATAAGACGTATTACAAAAAAAAATGTTACACCTTGAATCGCAACTATAGCAAAAGGTTGGATGCATT
>NZ_JABSST010000097.1 GCF_013213975.1 Winogradskyella sp. | reverse complement strand
ATACCATCAGTCCAACTATAACAGCTAAAATCATAAAAAAAACTCCTGCTACAGCCTATGATGCTACTCATAGCTATAGTGATCAATATATCTTAGAAGTGGATGTTTTTAGAAAAATTGCTGAAAAAGCAGGTTTAAAACCAGATGACAATCATTTTGCAAGATTCCCAAATAGCGATTTGGCTACTGTAAGTATCAATCTTTTAAAAGGAGCAACCTAATGAGTAATAAATCTGACGAACAAAATGCACTTATTACAAGAGATTGGTTAGCCATAGAACGTACAAAACTGGCAAATGAACGCACCTTTTTAGCCTATTTCAGAACCTTTTTAGTCATTTTAGGCACAGGTGTTACCATTCTTAAACTAGAATTCTTCTCCGATCTTAAGTCTTATGGCATCATACTCATAATTGTGTCTGCTGTAATATTAATAATTGGCATTGTTAGATTATTCAGAGTCAAAAAGAAAATTAGAAAACACTATAAAATTTAGTAAGACATCGATACTTTATTCATACCTCAAAGTGTTTGGCATGAGTTGACCTTTGTTTGTCGAAATTTGTTGATAGAATAAGTCAATCTTTAGAGTTTAGCTTAAACTTTTAAAACAAACTATTATGAAAAATTGGCGAATATTTATTTTTATTGGAATAGCAGTATTACTCAACTCATGTATTATCAAATCTATTCAACCATTTTACACCGCAGAAAGTTTAAGTTATAATGCAGAATTACTTGGCAATTGGACTGATAACAAAAAAGGGCAATGGAAAGTGGAATCACTAAAATCAAAATTTGAAGAAGACAGAAAAGAAGGAGTGGCAATATCAGAATACCAAATAAAGACCTTTAATAAATATAAAGATGGGTATTACATAGAATACATTAAAGACAGAAAGTCTGCAGGATTTATTGCAATGCCATTTAAAATAGATACTCAGTATTTCTTGGATTTTATCCCTTTAGAATATGAAGCTGAAGACCTTAATAGAATAGCAGCACAACATCTTGTTAATGCGCATTCAGTGGCTAAATTAGACATAGACAAGGGAACAAATATCTCATTCAATTGGCTTGACGAGGACAATGTCAAGGATTTAATTAATGCTGAGAAGTTAAGAATTAAACATGAAACTATAGGAATTCAAGAAGACATTCTACTTACAGCATCATCAAGTGAATTGTATGCGTTTTTAAAAAAATACCAAAAGGCAGACATTGAAAATAAATGGAAAAATTCTGAAAGTTTACAACTAACAAAGAGCAATGCAAAGCCTTAATTTAAATTCAATCTTAAAAAAAACCAATTACCATAGACCACTATTATTTAACAGTGTGCTATGGTTATTGGCATTTATAATCTTAGCATTTATCTTTTCAAAAGGTAAATCTATTTTTACCGCAGACTTAATATTTACAGGAGGGTTCATCATATTTCTAGCTATTCCAGCCTGCATTAATTTCTATGTACTCATACCGCGTTTGTTAAAGCGAGAGAAGTATCTCCTTTACGCAATAAGTTTTGCAATTAATTTAGCTGTATTCTCTTTACTTTGTGATATCGCATTAGAACCTATTTTAGATCAGCTGTTTCCAGGGTTCTTTTTTATTAGCTATTTATCAGGATGGAATATTTTTTTAGTATTTGCAATTTTCTTAATCGCTTCAACACTGATAAAGCTTGCTGAGGATTGGATTTATTTTAATACTAATGAAAATAGAATTCTTAAACAACGAAATCAACAAATAGCAACGCAACTATCCGCTCTAAGAGCTCAAATTAACCCACACTTCTTATTTAACGCTTTAAATGTAATTTATGCGCTAGCATTGGAAAAGAAGGAAGGAATATCTGATGCTGTATTACAGCTTTCTGACATATTGCGCTATGTTATTTACGATACTGATACGCAACGCATAGCTTTAAAAGACGAAATAAAACTTATTAAAAATTATATCGCCTTCCAGAATCATCGTATTAATAGTCCAACGCCAGTAAATCTTAAATTAGATATTGAGAACGAAAATTTTGATATATATCCAATGCTGCTTTTACCACTTATTGAAAACAGCTATAAACATGGAATTATATCTGGTAAAGAGGCAGATCCTATTCAGATAGCATTATTTCAAAAAAACAGTAATTTTAAGTTTGTGATTAGTAATGCCAATTTACAAACTGATAATAAAATAAAGGACAAGTATTTTGGTGTAGGTTTAGAGAATATTAAAACAAATTTAGATTTAGTTTATCCGAGCACACATGAATTAAACATTACTGAATCAATGCATCAATTTAAAGTTGAATTACTTATTAAAAATGAGCACTAAAAAAAAAATATCATGTCTGATTATTGATGATGAATATTCATCTCAAAACGTATTGCAGCATTTTATAAAAGACACTGATGTTTTAGATCTACGTGCGACATGCCATAATACTGCCGAGGCATTTAAATACTTACAGTTAAAAGAATCTGTTGATTTGTTGTTTCTAGATATTAATATGCCACAACAATCAGGATTAGATTTTTACAAGACATTAAAGCATCCGCCTCTGGTAATTTTTACAACAGCCTATCCACAATATGCCGTAGAAGGATTTGAAGTTAATGCTGTAGATTATCTTTTAAAACCTTTCTCTTTCGAACGATTTCTTACGGCCATAAATAGGGTTTTAGAGTTATTGAAAACAGATTCAAAAGACAATGAATTTATAATTCTTAAAGAAAATAAGGCGCTGCACAAAGTTATATTTAATGATATCTTATTTGTTGAAGCTTTTGGCGATTATGTCAAAGTACATACATCAACAAAGACAATAGTAACGCACAGTACGTTTTCAAATATGTTGTCTATATTACCAGCAAACTTCCTTAGAACTCACAAATCATTTAGCGTTAATCTCAATAAAATGAACCATCTTTCCGGAAATCAAATAACCATAGAAAATCAGACGATTCCAATTGGTCAGACCTATAAACAATCTGTTCTAAAAACTTTAAATTTGTGATATGAAGATAGCCTCGATTGTCACGATAAAAAAAGAATTACAACACTTACCAAAGGAAGATTTACTAGGGCTTTGTTTAAGATTAGGTAAGTTTAAAAAAGAAAATAAAGCTTTACTCACCTATCTATTATTCGAAGCCCATGATGAAGACGGCTACGTTTCTAGTGTTAAATCTACATTGGACGAATTATTTGAGGGAATGAATACTGATAGTTACTTCTACATGAAGAAAACAATACGAAAAATCCTAAGACAAATTCGCACCTATAGTCGATATTCTTCAAAAAAATCAACCGAAATTGAACTTCTACTCTATTTCTGTGAGCGTTTAAACGAATTACATCCTTCTATTCATAGAAATAGAACGCTGAACAATTTGTACGAAAGACAAATCATATCTATAAAAAAGAAAATTACTGGACTTCATGAAGATTTGCAATACGACTACAGTATGCAACTTAATGACCTCAAGTCCTTTTAGATCTAAAAATAATTATCCGCCAACTGACATTCGTCATAGAATTTGGTGTTCTAAATACTGAATTTTAGATATCGGTAAAAATGAAAACTAAGAGATATCTAATTCCATCACCAGTTTTGTTATTCCTTTTATTAGTTAACTCTACTGTATGAAGTGGTGTAATCTATGATTACAATGTAAATGTAGAATATGATCAGCACGAAAGGTATGTGTCTTCTTTTGAAGATTTAACAAAAATCCTAATAATAAAACAAGGAATCTTAAGGGAAATGACGCATAATTTGAGATACAAGAAAAAAACACACCGCGCCAACGTTCTATATCTTCAACTACAAGCTGATTTCAAAATTCTTATTAAAAAAGGAATTGTGAAATTAAAAACTATGAACATTACGATTAGCGGAAATTCTATAAAAACTATAAACTTCCTTAAGAAACCTATAAGCAAGAATTACCAACTGTTTATGCTGCTCATTTTAGCACTAATGTCTTGCTATACCACGTCTAAACTCTTTGCACTCCCAATAAACCGAAAAAGAAATTAGAACCTTATGTAAAAGAATTAGTTAAAGAATTAATTGCCACAAATCCAAAAAATGAAGTCAGATAAAATACAGATAATTCTAAGAATCTCTAAGGGTTTTGTTTCTTAGCTTTA
This sequence comes from Winogradskyella sp., assembly GCF_013213975.1. GTDB lineage: Bacteria > Bacteroidota > Bacteroidia > Flavobacteriales > Flavobacteriaceae > Winogradskyella. The sequence goes on along the minus strand of NZ_JABSST010000097.1, from coordinate 5,348 downwards.
CGACTACCTTCGTACATTTCAAACTTAACAAGGCGAGATTCTAACTTAGCATTAAACACCTTTATCTTACGTGATGGACGCAGTCCAATATACTTTAAAGCATCAAGGTTTGAGGTAATTAGCCAAGCATTCGTATTTGGATAACCATGTTTTAAGGTCGTTCCAATATTACCATAAAATTCTTCAATATTTAGATTTTCGAGACGCTCTCCATACGGAGGATTAAAAACCATATGAAGTTTTGCATGTCCTGCCTTTTGGGTTTTAAAGAAATCTTCATGTTGTACATGAATAAACTCATCTAAATGCGCATTTTTAATATTCTCCTTTGCTTTACGAATAGCAGAGGGTGATTTGTCATAGCCAATAATCTTATGGTGAAAATCTCTTGTCTTTTTCAACAAGGATTCCTCAATCTTTTCAAATAGATCAACATCCCAATCTTCCCAACGCTCAAATGCAAACTCCTTGCGCATTAGGTTGGGTGGTATATTACAAGCAATCATAGCAGCTTCTGCCAAAACAGTACCACTACCACACATCGGATCCATAAAATCAGATTGCCCATCCCATCCACTCATCATTATTAAACCAGCTGCTAAAACTTCACTAATTGGCGCAATGTTAGTCGCTGTCTTATACCCTCTTCTATGAAGAGACTCGCCCGAAGTATCTAATGATATTGTACAGCGTTGGCGATCTATATGAACATTAACTTTCAAATCTGGGAAACGTAAATCCACATTAGGCCTTGTACCACTTTGTTCCCGAAATCGATCAACAATGGCATCCTTACATTTTAGTGCCGTGTACTTAGAATGTGTAAAAATACTATGGTGCACTGTTGCATCTACAGCAAGAGACCCCGAGGATTTTAAATAATCTTCCCATTTAATAAGTTTTACATTCTTATATAAGTCCTCTTCCCTGACAACCCTGAATGATTTTATAGGCTTTAGAATTTTAATTGCTGTTCTTAATCCTATATTAGCTTTATACATAAAACCTTTATCACCAACGAAACTAACATTCCTAACACCTTTTTTCACTTCCATAGCACCCATTTGCGCCAACTCTTTAGCTAATATATCTTCAAAGCCAAACAAAGTTTTGGCAACCATTTTGAAATTATCATTCATACTTTACGTCTAATTGAAAGCAAAAATAAAGTATTTTTGCAGGACAGTTAGCATTATGACTAAACCAACAAAAGCATGGTACGCGTCATGGTTTGACACGACGTACTACCACATTCTTTATAAAGACCGTGATTATGCAGAAGCACAAAGCTTCATGGATAATCTTACGAACTATTTAAATCTACCAAAAAACGGAAAAATACTAGATTTGGCTTGTGGCAAAGGCAGGCACTCGGTTTATCTCAACAAATTGGGGTACAACGTTACCGGAGTAGACTTATCTGAACACAGCATTAATTACGCTAAGCAATTTGAAAATGATTCTTTAAGATTTGATGTCCATAATATGACTAAACCTTATCCAGAAACGTTTGATGCAGTTTTTAATCTATTTACAAGTTTTGGATACTTTGAAAATGACGATTACAATCTCAGAACTATTGAGGCCATTAAGACTGAATTAAATGCCTATGGTTTTGGCGTTATCGATTTTATGAATGTAAATTATGTTATCAATAATTTAGTCGCTGAGGACACAAAAACTGTTGAAGGCATAACATTTCGTCAGAAACGTAGTGTCAAGAATGGTTATATAGTTAAAGATATCGCATTCGATATTGATGAGGAACACTATTGTTTTGAGGAACGTGTTAAAGCCATATCTCTGGATGATTTTAATCTTTTATTTAGAAAGGCTGGTGTTTATTTGTTAGATGTATTTGGTGATTATAAACTTAATAAGTTCCATCCAGAAACTTCAGAACGACTTATAATGATATTTAAATAGGCAGATGAATAAGTATTTATTTCCTATATATGCCATTCTAATTGGTGTTGGTATTGCTTTCTTAACTAGAAAGCAAAAGTCCATATACACCAAACTGCTGCTCTCGTTCAGCGGGGCATTTTTACTAGCATTAACTTTGTTTGACCTTTTACCTGAAGTATATGAGCATTTAGATGCGAAGCAAACAGGATTCTTTATTATGTGTGGTATATTACTCCAAATTATATTAGAATTCTTTTCCAAAGGTGCTGAGCATGGTCATGTGCATATTGGTAAAGACAACTCAAATTTTCCGTGGTTGCTTTTTATTAGTCTATGTATTCATAGCTTTTTAGAAGGATTCCCCATCCACCAACATAATGATATAGTGTATGGTGTTTTTATTCATAAAATCCCTATTGCGGCATTATTAACTTCGTATTTATTTAGGTCAAAATACATGAAAAAACAGGCTGTCGCATTTGTTTTTATTTTCACCATAATGACTCCTCTTGGAACATTGGTTTCAAATTCAGTTAACCTGGATCAGAACTTCTTGGTGAGTATAAATGCCTTAGTCATTGGAATCTTTTTACACATATCAACAACAATTTTATTTGAGGCAAGTGAAGGCCATAGATTTAATCTCTCTAAGTTAGTAGCGATTTGCTTAGGAGTTCTCATTGCCTATTTTATCTAAATGTTTAGTAAAGAAGAAAGTCGATTACTACGTCAAGAATTCTGGACAAGTTTTGGAAAGTCATTTCCAAGAAAATGGCTCTTATATAATACCAAAATAAAAGGACTGTCCTTTAAATTTTATTTTGACACAAAATCAGCCTTGATTGCCCTTGATTTAGAAGATGACCTCGAAAACCGCATTAATTGTTGGGAAAAGCTTGTAGCTTTGAAGAGTATTCTTCGTAACGACTATTTATCTGGTGCTCTTTATGAAGAAACCTATTTTCTAGAAAATGGAAAGGAGATTTCACGCATTTACCTGCCACTTGAGAGTAAAGTATCTATTCATAATAAAAATACTTGGCAAGAAGTTATGGAATTCTTCAACCTCAATATGATTTTATTTGAAGCCTTTTTCGAGGAATATCGTGATATTATAAAATCTTAAGTTTTACTTATAGAATACCTTTAAATTTCATTATTAACTTACAATGCAGGAATTCACATTTAATCATATAGCTATATCCGTAAAAGACGTTGCTAAATCTGTCAATTTTTTACGAAATAGTATTCAATCTTAAGGAAATTGAAAATACAGCCTCAGTATCCAATACACGTTGGTTAATGCTTACTAAAACCGCACAAATTCATATCATTCCAAGACCTGATTTTGAAATTAAAATTAACAAAGCAGTGCACTTTGCACTAGCAACACAATATTTAAATTCGTTTATAAATCACTTAGATGATCTAAATATCCAGTATTCGGACTGGAAGGATACTCCAAATAAGGATTATATGAGAAATGATGGCATTAACCAAATTTATTTTCAAGATCCAGATGGTTACTGGATAGAAGTAAATAACGACTGTTAAATTTTAGAAACCTATTCCTTCTGCAACCAATTTGTCGTAAACTTCGTGATCAATAGAATAGAGATAAGGTGCTTTGTTTTGAGCACCTGTCATAAGTTTCTCATGACGAATTAAAAATCCAAGTTTCATGATTTTACGTTGAAAGTTACCACGGTCTAAATATTTACCCAAAATGGCTTCATAAAGGGTTTGAAAATCCGACATAGTAAATTTCTCTGGCATTAAAGTCTTTCCGATGGGCAAAAAATTAAGTCGCTTTCTTAATGCGCGTATAGCTTTATTAACTATTTCATTGTGATCTAATACTAACTCGGGAATCTCCGAAAGAGAAATCCAATTACACAGTTGCCCGTGGATATCAGGCTTTACTCTTACCTCTGCAGCATTTAAGAGGACAAAATAGGCGGTAGAAATATAGCGTTGAATCATTAATTCTTCAAATGGCTTTTGATCTCTTTCTGGCAACTTAGCAAGTAATGTCTGTAAGCATTCCCAGTCTTTCTTTTTATGTTTCCAATGCCTGTCTAATGAACTAAATGTATAAAATTGATTTAAATACACATTATCTATACCAGTACGTGAACTAACAATATTTGTTGCAGTCTCGTCCATTTCAGCACCTTCATAAAGAAAGCCGCCTGGAAGTGTCCATGACTGTGTATCCTTATATTTAATCAGCAAGACATGAAGTTTCTTCTCTAAATAGCCAAATACCACACAATCTATTGATATTGAAGGTACAATCCCAGGTATATGCAGATTTGATATTAACTCTTTTTGCTTAGCCATTAAAGAAATTTTTAATTCTTTAGAGATTTATTTTGTCAAATTAACAAAATAAATTAATATTGTAATGTGTCTTAAGGACTAATTAATTTGAAATATAAAAAATAAAGAATAACCCCCCGCTAACTTAAAGAGAACATGAAGGCTTTTGTTATAACATAAAATCGCCTAGTGTAACTCAATTTTTACATCGTTGCAAAATTAGAATGTCTGGTTTTGCAACTTTTTTTTATATCAGTTTAAAATCAATTAAACGTTGAATATTTTAGTTGTTAGCTATAAAGTGAATACGCAAAAATCTTTTAATCCAGAAGAAGAGCTTAAGTCTTGTTTTTATTGATTGTTGTAAATTAAAACCTTGTTTTTCCATTTAAAAAGAATTCTATAATTTTCATTTTGTTTTAAAAGGCTTGTGATTAAAATAATTAACTTAAGCTACGATTTTCGCCAAGGGCCCCTATTTAGTAAAGACCTACCGCTGGTAGAACCGTGTATATACAATTCGCATGAAGAATGGAGGGTATTAAAAATCCCAAAACTAAAACTCCAGCAAATCAAAATTAGAGCTAGGAGAATATACAGGAACCTTTAGTAAGGTCATTAATTATATAGAAATAGAGCATCTTCTAATGTCTATTGATAAAATGCCATTATTAAACTTCTATTCAAAAGGTATTTGTCGTGATTTTTCTTATAAATCTTTAAAGAAACTCATCGTCATTGATGATATATTAGCGCGTTGCCAAAAACACAATCTGGACATATAAAGGGGAAATCGTTATGTTTTATAAAATCATTGTGAAAAACACCGCAATACTTTAAATTAGAGCCATAGTCTTAGACTTACAACTAATGTAGTAAAATGGCTCAATGAATAAAACAAGGGTGAAACAATGTCACCAGTTAACACTGTTGCTGTTTTTGAATAATCTAATAAAGTAAAATCTTAAAGGTATTTATAAAAGTAAAATGAATTCCGTTAATGATATAATAGAAAAACTAGGATTAGAACTTCATCCCGAAGGTGGCTATTTTAAAGAAACATATAGAAGTGAAGGCATAATAAGCAAGCAGGAACTTGGAGTTGCCTATAAAGCACA
>NZ_JABSST010000096.1 GCF_013213975.1 Winogradskyella sp. | reverse complement strand
AGGCACTCTAATGTCCATTTCAATCAGTAATACTGACTTATTAGAAAACGAAATTGAGGTGGCAATATTGGTACTTGTATGCGATTTTCCTTCTTGAGCCTTAGTGGAAGTAACGAATAGTTTTTTTGCTCGTCCATCAATTGACTTTAGCATAAAATCAATATTTGAGCGAACAATCCTAAATGCTTCTGCCTTTGGAGAATAATCTGATTTTTTAACTAATTTCACTTTTTTAGACGATTTTGGGATATCTCCAACGTATGGCGCATTAATAATACTTATTAAATCGTCTTTTTGGTATAATTTTGAATCTAATAAATCAATTACATAAATTAACCCAATAGGTATCAATAAACCAAGAATTGTAACACCTAAATAGGTAATCGTTTTATTTGGTGCAACAGGTCTGTATGAGGAAAATGCAGAATCCACGATTTTTGCATTAGCTGTGTACATACCAAGTCGTATAGCAGACTCTTCACGTTTTTCGAGTAAGTATAGATAAAGAGATTCTTTAATATCTTGTTGGCGTTGTATTCCTCTTAATTTTTTTGCTTTCGATGGTGCGACATAAAGTTGACCACTTATTCTATTACTCTCACTGTGTAAGTTATCAAAAGTGAGCTCTGAAGTCCGCTTCATACTACCTAATGAACACTTTAAATTACTTTTAAGAGCATTAATTTGGTTGTTTAATTGAACAACAACAGGGTTTTTTTCAGTTCCTGTTTTGAGTAGTCTATCTCTTTGAGCAACCAATTCGTTATGACGCTGAATGACTTGAGATGTGTTTGAATCACCAATCCCAATATTAGCAGGTAACATATCACTAATTTTATTTTCGTCATCAAGTTCCTCTTGCAGATAAGAGATCATCTGTATATCTGTTGCTGTAGAAGAAATTTGTTGTTCTAATTGTTTTTTAGCTTGCAAATTAAGGTTAGTTTGCGAGCCTAAGTCAGATAGATTATTTTGTTGCTGAATTTGTTCTGCATTAGACTCCACTTGACCCAATTCAGCTTGCACTTGCTCCAATCGCCTATTAATAAACTCAGAAGTTATTCTTACAACTTCTTCCTTATCTCTTAGAACATCATTATTGTATTCCATAATAAGCTGATTAAGGAAATCTACTGCCTTTTGGGCAACAGTTTCATTAAGTGAAAGTTCAATAACACTGGAGCCTTTTTGTGTGGTTGCATTAATACTCGCCTGGTAATAGCTAACTAAACTAGAAACTTTTGTTATAGAGATTTTAATATTCCCATCAATAGTTGGGGCATGTTTATCAACATTTGGTACTAGAACAAAACCACCATAATCTGTATCTATCTTATCCCCGAAAGCGTAAATCGTACCTTCATTATCATTCCTATCAATTATAGATTTACCGTCATCTTTAAAAAGGATATATTCAGTTGGAGATTTAACTTTAATATAAATATCTGTACTAAGGTTATTGATAATAGAATCACTTTCGAAGAAACTTATACTAACAGGAGGATTTGAGTATTTTTCTTGTTCCTTTATTTTACCCTGTTCAAATACACGGATATTTAACTTTAATGTTTTAATGATATTAGCCATTAAAGTTCTCGATTTAATGATCTGGATTTCATCTTTCATTTTATCAGACCCTCCAGAAAACAACCCGCCGTTACCTAGTTCTTCAATGCTTGGCAATTTTGCAGCTTCTTTTTCTTCTTGAATTTGAATTGTAGCTGAAGCTCTAAATTCATAAGTAGCATATCGTAAATAGGTAAATCCTAATGCTAAAGCGATAACTAAACACAGCAGTAACCATTTCCATTGCGAAAGGTATAGTTCAGCTGCTTGTCTAATTTCATTTGAATTTGATGCTGATTTGGAATCCATAAACTTGGTTTAAGAAATGTTAATTATTAACTAAGAATACGGCAAGAATGGTTGTTAATGTTCCAATTGCCGAAATTAAAACAGCATTATTTTGATTGAAAGAAGAAGCCCTAACCCTCGCATTATTAGGTTCAACATAAATAACATCATTTTGCTGTAGGTAATACACAGGGGAATTAACAGTATTAATAGAAGTTAAATCTATTTTGGCAAATTTTTTCTTACCATCAACTTCTCTAATAAGAAGAACATTTTTACGCTCACCGTATATAGTAAGATCGCTTGCTAAACCTAATGCTTCAATTACAGTAATTCTTTCATCTTGAACTGTAAATGTACCTGGATTTTGTACCTCGCCTAATATTGTAAAAGTGAAGTTTGCTAATCGAACATTAACTATTGGGTCTTTAGCATATTCTGCTATTTTTTGAGTAAGCATGTCTGTTAATTCTGTTCTTGTGAGACCAACCACTTTTAAAGTACCTAAAACTGGAAATTCAATATTTCCATCATAATCAATTAAATAAGTTTGCTGTTGCAGACCACCTTGTGCCGAAGTAATATCCGCCAAATTTCCACCAGAAACAAGAGTTAGATTGAATGGTTTGACAGTTTCAGGGTCTAGCGCCGAAACATTAATAGTCAATATATCGTCTGGTTTATATACTAACTGCTTTGGCTGTGCAGAAATAACATCACCAATAGGCTCATCTTGGAAATAAACTAAGTTTTTTTTGGATCCACATGAAGTTAACATTATTAATGCAAGTACTGGGATAAATAGGTTGCGAATTTTCATTTTGTTTAGGTTGAGTTTATAGTTTGGTTTACTTTTTAGTATCCAATACCTCATAAGTAGAGTTGTTGGATATATATTCAGGGATTAGATTCTTAATAAGTGACACAATTTCAAGTGGTTGTGTTAAGGTTTTAATACCCGTTAATTTATTTATTTGATTTTCTGTTTTTTTAATGTCGACATGTCTTGACTTAGCAATCATTATTTTCTCATGATAAGTTTTCTTAGTATTCTCACCATCTGCTAATAACTCCTCATAGATTTTTTCACCAGGTCTTAAACCTGTAATTTTTATGTTAATATCCTCAGGATATCTTAAACCTGAAAGGATTATCATATTTTTTGCTAGGTTAAATATCTTAATTGGTTCTCCCATGTCAAAAACAAATATTTCACCACCATTACCCATAGCTGCCGCTTCTAGTACTAGTTGGCATGCCTCAGGTATCGTCATAAAATATCTAGTTATTTCGCGATGAGTAACAGTTAATGGACCACCTTTTTCAATTTGCTTTTTAAATAGAGGTATAACTGATCCGTTAGAGCCTAAAACATTACCAAAACGTGTAGTTATGAATTTTGTATTGCCTTTTCCTTTCTGACAGCTTACATAAAGTTCAGCAATACGTTTGGTTGCGCCCATTACATTGGTTGGATTGACCGCTTTATCGGTAGAGATTAGTACAAATTTATCTACACTGTGTTTAACCGCTATATCTACAACATTTTTAGTACCACCAATATTAACGCTAACTGCTTCAAAAGGATTATTTTCCATTAAAGGCACGTGTTTGTATGCGGCAGCATGAAATACAATTTTTGGTTTGTATAGATTAAAAATCTGGTCGATACGAGATTTATTTCTAACATCAGCAATTATAGCATCGATGTTAGATAACCCTTGTTGCCTGAATTCTTGTTGAATATCATACAATGCAGATTCTGCATTATCTACAAGAATTAACTTTTTATAATTGTAGAGGCTAACTTTTCTACAAATCTCACTCCCAATAGAGCCTGCAGCACCCGTTATTAAAATAACTTTATTGTCATACTGTTCTATCAAGTCAGGATTCCTAATGCTAATAGGTTCTCTACCTAATAGATCTTCAATCTTAACCTCTTTAATCTGACCAACACTAAGATCTCCATCAATCCAACTTTGAACAGGCGGTACGATTTTAACCTTGAGTCCTAATGAGAATAGATTGCTTGTTATTTGCAATAGTCGCGTTGGATCAATATTTTGTATTGATATAATAACATCTTCAATATTATTTTTCTTAATATATTGAGCGTCAATAGTATCAATACTGTAAACGTTAATTAAGTTTATTTTCTTACCAATCTTTCTTTCATCATCATCTATAAATCCAACAACTTCTAGTCCACTTTTGGTATCGTTTTGAATTGCATCATAAGTGAGCATCCCAGAATTTCCAGCACCAAAAATCAGAACCTTTGATATTGTTTTGAAGTCTTGTGTAATTTGATTATACAACGATTTTATAAATAATTTGGCTCCAATTAAGAATAGAATATTCAGTAAGAGGTGAATGTAAATAATAGATCCTGAAATATTAAATATGGTGTCTTCACCTAAAAATTTTCTACTTAAAAATGTGCAACATATAAGAATAGTGGCCAGAATATTAGCTCCAATTATTACATTGACAATGTCTTTAAACCCTGTGAATCGAACTACACCTTTATAAGAGCCAACAGCTATAAGGCTTATGGAAGCAACAAGAGCAACATATGGTAATTGCCTTAATAGATTGATTAAATCAAATTCAAATTGAAAATTATATCTTATTAAATATGCTAGAAAAAACGTAGCTATAATGATACTTACATCAAATAATAGAACCAACCATTTTGAGGCATATTGTTGTGATATCCTATTTAAAAATTTAACTAACATACTGCAAAATACATATTTATGGCAGAAATAACTCTATCCAATTGTTTATTGGTAAGATTAGAGCCACTTGGTAAACATAACCCTCTATCAAACAAATCATCAGAAACTCCATTTAAATAGTGTGGAGATTTTCTGAATATTGGTTGTTGGTGCATTGGTTTCCATAATGGGCGCGATTCAATATTTTCGGCTTCTAATGCAAGTCTTAAACCTTCTCTTGTTTCTTTTGAGTCAACAAGAATTGTAGTAAGCCATCGATTAGAAAAATGATCTTTAGGTTCATCTAAAAAAGCAATATTATCAATATGTTGGAGACCTATTTTGTATTGGTCGTGGTTTGCCCTGCGTTTTGCAACATGGCTGTCTAATATAGTCATTTGACCACGTCCAATTCCAGCAACAATATTGGACATCCTATAATTATATCCAATTTGACTATGTTGATAATGTGGAGCACTATCCCTGGCTTGGGTAGCTAGGAATACAGCTTTTTGTTTTTCACTTTCAGTGTTCGTGACAATTGCTCCACCGCCTGAAGTTGTTATAATTTTATTTCCATTAAAAGATAAAATAGCATAATCTCCGAATGTTCCACAATTTTGTCCTTTATAATGACTCCCTAGGGATTCTGCACTATCTTCAACAACAGGGATATGGTATTTTTTAGCGATTGAATGAATCTCATCTGCTTTATAAGGCATTCCATATAAATGAACAGGAATAATTGCTTTCACTGATTTTCCTTTAGCAAGTCTGTCTTGTAGTGCCATTTCTAATTGAACAGGACACATATTCCAGGTGTCTTCTTCACTATCTACAAATACAGGTGTAGCTCCTTGATAAACTATTGGGTTGGCAGTTGCTGAAAATGTTTTGCTTTGACAAATAACCTCATCACCACTAGTAACTCCTAATAAAATTAAACTTAAGTGTAAAGCGGAAGTGCCAGAGGCTAAGGCCGCTACATATTTATTTTGTTTAAGATAATGCTGTAAATCACTTTCAAAACCACTAACGTTTGGTCCTAGGGGGGCAACCCAGTTAGTCTCGAAAGCTTCCTTTATGTAAGTCTGTTCTTCACCGCTCATGTGCGGTGAGGATAACCATATTTTGGGTTTCATAAGCAAAAATTGTTAAGTAATAATTACATTACTATCTCAATTTCATGTCTTAGAGGGATTTGGGACACGATTTAAAATCGGATTAAATATGCGTCATTTATGTGAGACATCCCAAATAAACACGATAAAAGGTAAATATTTACGTTGTTGAATTCTTTTAAAAATATCAAAAAAGTTCAATCCTAAAAAAGGATGTCATCTTTAAAATTTATTAAAAATTCTATCTTTTTTATTATAGGAAAAATCTATATGTTGAGCTACTTTCAAGAGATAGATACAAAGAAAAATGTTTATGAATTTCTGAATTTCAATTATTTTATTTCAAAACAAGAATTAATTGAACTTACTCATAGTCATTTTCAAAAATATTAATAAAAAGGAAAGAGTAGAGAACGTCAGTAGTTAATAAAAAGTAGTAACGGCAAATTAAGTGTTATTGCTGATGGTAGATCTAAACCTAAAAGCGCTAACTTACGAGTATTTATTATACTAGAGGTGTTTGATATTATAGTCATTTCATAGGCGATAGGGAACAAAAAACCGTATCAGGATAATTATCTTGCTATAGAAAGTAAAATTCCAAATTGCGAGTAGTATTACAGTGCAGCTAATCTAAAGAAAGATTTTATGGCACCAAACCGTTTACAATGGAATACTATCGGAATCAAACTAATGTAAGAATTTCCACTTTGACACTTTGAAATTCATAAGCTTAGATCATAGGCCAAATGCTTTATTCTATAAGCTACAAGAATTAAATATTCTCTAATTTATTTTTTTCCTGTACCAGTAAAAATTGGCATGTCATCAGTTTCCGAATAATAGACATCTTTTCTGTTTAATACCTTGTCCACGGTTTTAGCTATAATTCTCAAGTCGAACAAAAAAGTCTGATGATCTACATAGTACACATCATATTCAAATTTTTGTTCCCAACTAATGGTGTTTCTTCCATTGACTTGGGCCCATCCAGAGATTCCTGGTAGGACATCATGTCTTCTGTTTTGTTCTTCTGTATACAGAGGTAAGTATTTTGGTAATAATGGTCTTGGACCAACTAAGCTCATGTCTCCTTTAAGGATATTAAATAACTGAGGTATTTCATCAAGAGAAAATCTACGACATATATCACCTACTTTGGTTATTCTTTGCGCAGCAGGTAAAAGATTTCCGTCTTTATCCGTTTTATCTGTCATGGTTTTAAACTTTATTATCGTAAAAAGTTTGCCATGTTTTCCGGTTCTAGTCTGATAAAAGAATGGTTTGCCATTATTGTAGATAGCTAAAATTACGATTAGTGTAATCAGCAATGGGGAAACAATAATAATTCCAGTTAATGAGGCTAGAATATCTGCCAAACGTTTTATAAAATTTGGGTAAAGTTTCATGAGTTAAAGTATTTTATGCTTTCAAACCTGTTAGAGTTAGTTTAGGGCTTTGTTTATTATTTTAATTAAATCATTATTAATTATGTCAACGTCAAAACGTTCTTCTGCATATTTTCTACTGTTAATACCCATTTCTTTTATTTTTTCTGGATTTGTAATAAAATACTCCATAGCATTAACAAGTGAATTTAGGTTTTGTGGTTCTATAAGCAAGCCATTAATACCTTCTTTTACAGATTCTCTACATCCAACAGAATCTGTTGTAATAATTGGACTACCCGATGCACAGGCTTCTAATGAAGTTCTTGGTAAGCCCTCTCTATAATAACTCGGTAAGACAAAAACATCAGTGTTGTGAAAATGTTCATCCTTAATTAATTTCTTACCATGATAAATTATAATTCCAGCGTCATGTGCTTCATTAAGCTCATCTAAACTGATTGCAGTCGGTGATGTCTCTGGAGCGCCAACGAGATGAAATTCTGACTTTGGATATTTTGCCTTTAAAATCTTAGCAGCTTGCATGTATAAAGCCACACCTTTTTCTTTAATTAATCTAGCAATGAAAAGGAAGCTTACTTTATCTGTTGCAATCTTTTCCTTAAATGAAAATTGATCTAAATTAATTCCAGATCCACTAACAAAGTCAACCTTTTGCTTGTTAGAAATAACCTTTCTATCCAATAATAACTGGTAATCATCTTTGTTTTGAAAAACGATGCACTTATTCTTTCTGATGGACAATTTATATAAGGTTTCATTAAATCGCTGAAGCAGTTTTGCTTTAGTTGACGCGCCTGTAAACGTATACCCTAAACCAGTTATTAAGGAAACTACTGGGACATTGCAACTGTTTGCAGCCATTGAGCCGTATATAACTGGCTTGACAGTATAAGAGAATACTAAATCAATTTTATGTTCATTAATAATTGATTTAAGTTCTTGGATGGATTTATAATCCTTAATTGGATTTAATCCAGTACGTTGCAAGTTGAACTGAATAGGGGTTGCTCCTAATTCCTTGATCTGAGCACTATTAGTTTCCGTAAAACTGGGTGCCGCCCCAAAAACTTCGAATCCCTGATCCACTAGGCTTTTAATAAAATCTCCTCTAAACCTAATTAGAGACCCATCAAATGAGGCAACAAGTAAAATTCTCTTTTTATCCATTATTTATTAGCGTTTTGAAGGAAATTAAATTTGTACCATTTCTGAAAACAATAGTATGACCATACTCTAAATGTGCTATCTTTTTTACTATCGAGATGGTCTTGAACAAGTTTTGTAATATATTCAACATTAAAGATACCTTGTTTCTCAAGCATTTTTGGCTCAATGTAACTCTCAAGTTCTTTTCTTAAACTTTGCCTTAACCAATCTCCGGTTGGGCTACCAAAACCACTCTTGCCTTTTTCTAAAAATTCGTCAGGAAATTGATCTCTAAAAGCTTCTTTTAAAATATGCTTTTTATTCCAACCTTTCATTAAATAATCCTCTGGTAATGTATTGGTAAATTCCCAAATATCTCGATTTAAAAAAGGTGCTCTACATTCTAGTGATGTCATCATACTCGTTCTATCTACTTTGGTAAGCATTCCACCTTCGAGACTAAGAATCTTATCCACTAGTCTAAAATCAGTTAAAGATTCAATTTTTTGCTTACCAAGCACCTCTTTATACTCTTGAAAAATATTATCATCTAAATATTCTGGTTTAATAATTTCTTTTACTAAACTTTTTGTGTTCGCGAGAGAAATAATGTCCCAATAGAATTCGCCATTATAATCAATAGCATTAAGTAACTTATTAATTTTAAATTTTTTTCCTCGACTGTCGTCCTTGTTAATTAAGTACTTATTACTCAATTTATTTAAGACTTTATGCATACCCTGAGGCACTAGACTTGTATACCTCTTATTCATTTTACCTACATAATACTTAGTGTAACCACCAAAAACTTCATCACCACCATCACCTGTTAGTGCAACGGTTACATGTTCTCTCGTTTTTTCTGAAAGTAGGTGAGTAGGCAGGGCTGCTGTATCTGAAAATGGTTCGTCAAAATTGACTAGTATATCATGAATATTATTTTTAAGATCATCCTCATCAATAATAAATTCATGGTGATTACTGTTTATCATTTTAGCGACAACTCTAGACTTATCAGTTTCATCATAGGATGCTTTTTTAAATCCAATTGAAAATGTATCAATTTTTTTGTCAGTTGTTTGGGATAGGCACAATGAAATAATTGATGAATCGACCCCTCCAGATAAAAATGTACCTAAGCCAACATCTGCGATGGACCTACTATCAACACTATTATAAACTAATTCCTTTGTTTTTGCTTTAGCAGCATCAAACGAGATGTCTATTACCTTAGGCTTTGGTTCAGAATTAATTTTATGAATATCAGTTTGATGAGATGTTAAGTCATATTCTA
>NZ_JABSST010000095.1:3910-9781 GCF_013213975.1 Winogradskyella sp. | reverse complement strand
AACTATCACAGTACAAGATGGAGGTTTATGCGACTTGAACAGTATGATTTCAAGTCCTGTTTGTGAACCATCTTTGGCGCTTCCAATATATGAAGGATTTGATTATACAGTTGGAGAAGGTTTAAATAATCAAACAGATTGGACTGGTTTCAATGGCGGTGCTAGTATTGGTATTGGTGGACCTGGAGGTTTAACCTACACTGGTTTAGCTAATGATAGTCAAACAGGAAATCATCTGTCTTTCAGTGGTTCAGGTCAAGAATCAAAAATTGAATTTACTGCAGTTACCTCTGGAACTGTATACACTTCATTTATTTTCCAAATCACTGATCTTTCTGCTATTACAGATTTAAACGATGGAGGTTATTTTGCAGCTCTTGCAAATTCAGATAGTTCATATGATTTACGTTTTTGGGTTCATCCCGATACAGATCCTGTTGGCTCTACCTTTGATGTTGCAGTTACAGCAACTTCATTTAGTCCAACCTTTGCTGGAAGCTACAATACTAATGAATCTGTATTAGTGGTTATGAGTTATGAACCTGGAACTGGTGTTATTAAAGGATGGATAAATCCTTCCTCTCTAGGTGGCGTTGAGCCTGCTCCAGACTTCTCAGAAACAGACTCAGAAATTGAAACAACAATTGACAGGTTTGTATTAAGACAAGACAGTGCAGGAGAAACACCTTCAATCTTATTTGATGAATTAAGAATTGGAACAAGCTATGCTGAAGTTACTCCTCAAACTTTATCAAATAATAATTTTAACTTAAATCAGCTTTCATTATATCCAAATCCAACTAATACTGGGTCTGTAACAATTACGTCTTCAAGTAATGATACAATGAATGTCCAAGTGTTTGATATTCTTGGAAAAGAAGTTAAAAATGAAACTATCACTAACCATACATTAGATGTATCTAGTTTAACAACAGGAATGTACTTAGTGAAAATCACTCAAAACAATACTTCTACCACTAAAAAATTAGTGATTAGATAGAGTTAAGTAAAATCAAATGATTAGCGCAGTTATTTCATAGCTGCGCTTTTTTATTTTCAATATTTTTGTCTCATGATTTCTAAGGACAGAATTTTTAATTTAACAACTGAAGCAGAATTTGAAGCTTTAGCTCTCGATATTTTTAGCTTTCAATTTGAAAATAATAAGACCTATCGCTCTTTTTGTGACTTATTGTACAAATGTCCTTCCGATATTAAATCCTATAAGGATATCCCATTTTTACCCATTCAATTCTTTAAAAATCGCGATGTCCTAAGCAATCAAAACACCATACAAAAAACCTTTACAAGTTCTGGTACTACAGGCACTATTCCTAGTAAACATTTAGTGACCGATATCTCAATCTATGAGAAAAGCTATCTAAAGGGATTTAAACAATTTTATGGTAATATTGAAGATTACGTAGTATTGGCATTATTACCTTCTTACCTTGAGCGCGAAGGGTCCTCTCTAATTTATATGGTTAATGATTTGATTACAAAATCTAGCCATGCTGAAAGTGGCTTTTATCTAGATAACCTAAATGATTTAGCTAACACTTTAAAACGGCTAGAATCAGAACAGCAAAAGACGATACTCATTGGTGTTTCATTTGCGCTTTTAGATTTGGCTGACGCTTATAGATTTAGCCTCGAGCATACCATAATTATGGAAACTGGGGGTATGAAAGGACGTCGTAAAGAAATTATTCGTGAAGAATTACATCAAATCCTTAAATCTAGATTTGGAGTGCAACATATTCATAGCGAATATGGTATGACGGAATTATTAAGTCAGGCTTATTCTTCCGGAAATGGTCTTTTTGAATGTCCGCCATGGATGAAGGTATTGACTCGCGATACAGAAGATGCCTTAACCATTCAAAATTCAGATAAAACAGGTGGGATTAATGTAATTGATTTAGCAAATGTAAACTCTTGTTCCTTTATTGCCACTCAAGATTTAGGAAGAGTGTATTCTAATGGCAGCTTCGAAATTATAGGTCGCTTTGATAATTCAGATATAAGAGGCTGCAATTTAATGGCCATTTAAGTCCAACAGATTTGTTCGACTGGGCCAGTTATAAATGCAATTTGATGAACTATTTAGGTCTACTATTCATCGCATTTTCGTTTCAAGTTTTAACTCAAAGTTTAAATTATAATACCAAGCACGTATTTATTACTAAAGGTTATGATGTTGTTTCATATTCTGACAATGAACCAAAGAAAAGGTCAGAGTCTTTTACTAAAGCGTATAATGGTGTAAAGTTTAAATTCTCAAGTCAGACTTAACCAAAACACCTTTATTAAAAACATATCCCAAAGTATGGTGGTCACTGTGCTTTTGCTATTACCGAAAAATACTAAAAGAGTAGATGTCAATCCTAAAACCTTTGAAGTTAGCGCGGGTAAACGCTATTTATTTTATAATTCCTGGGGAAATAACACTTTAAAAAAGTGGCTAAAAAAAGATGTGAAAGGTTTACAAAAAAAAGTCGACTCATATTGGGAGGTCGTTAAGTTTAATTAATTCTATGAAAAAGAATAATTAATTTGACCTCATGATTGATTGGTTAGATGTGCCCAGAAGGAATTCTGGGCACTACTTTTATACAATCTTAATGATATACGTATTTTTCCTGCCTTTATTAAGGATGATATACTTATCATTGATTAAGTCCTCATTAGTTAATTGATAATCTTCTTTAACTTTCTCCTTATTGACTGAAATCGAATTTTCTTTTAATGCTCTTCGTGCTTCACCATTAGAGTTTAAGAAATTAGTCTTTGCTGCTAAAGCACCAATCATATCTAATCCTCCATCAAAATCTGACTTTGTTATCTCTGCTTGAGACACCCCTTCAAAAACATCTAAAAATGTATGTTCATCTAAGGTTTTAATATCATCTTTAAAGGACTTGCTAAATAATATGTTGGACGCTTTTTCAGCATTTTCAAAGTCCGCTTTTGAATGAACCATAGTGGTAATCTCTTCAGCCAATCGTTTTTGTAAAAGTCTACGATGCGGAGCTTCTTTATGATTTTCTATCAATGTATTAATATCAGATTCATTGAGAAAGGTGAAAATCTTTATATACTTTTCTGCATCAACATCGCTTGAATTTAACCAATACTGATAAAACTTATATGGTGAAGTTCTATTAGCATCTAACCAAACATTTCCGCCTTCAGACTTTCCAAATTTAGACCCGTCACTTTTAGTTATTAATGGGCAGGTAATTGCAAAACCTTTACCACCACCGATACGTCTTATTAATTCAGTTCCAGTTGTAATATTTCCCCACTGGTCGCTGCCTCCCATTTGTATCGTGCAGTCATTAGCTCGATATAAATGTAAGAAGTCATACCCTTGGACCAACTGATAGGTAAACTCTGTAAAGCTCATCCCATCATTAGAAGATTCGCCAGAGATTCTATTCTTAACCGAATCCTTAGCCATCATATAATTAACCGTGATATGCTTTCCCACATCTCTAATAAATTCTAAAAATGAAAACTCTTTCATCCAGTCATAGTTATTAACTAATACTGCAGCATTAGCATCACTTCTATCAAAATCTAAGAAATGTGCTAACTGAGCTTTAATAGCTTCTTGATTGTGGCGTAATGTTTTTTCATCTAATAGATTACGCTCACTAGATTTTCCTGATGGATCACCAATCATTCCAGTAGCACCACCAACAAGTGCAACTGGTTTATGGCCACAACGTTGATAATGAGCTAATAACATAATAGGAACTAGATTCCCAATATGTAAAGAATCTGCGGTAGGATCAAAACCTATGTAAGCACTACGCATTCCTTCATCTAAATGGTCTTCAACTCCAGGCATATTTTGGTGAAGCATGCCTCGCCATTTTAACTCTTCTACAAAATTCTTTCCCATTATTTTGTTTTCAATATTAGATCTCAGCAAAGATATGTTTCCATCCTAAAAGACGAAAGACAATTTTAAAAAAGCGTAACTTTGAGTTAATAATCAAAATTTACAAATTCCTTTAGATAATAATGATATTAGTTACAGGAGGAACTGGTTTAGTTGGCTCACATTTGTTATTCCAACTCGTCAAAAATAACAATAAGGTTCGCGCTACGTACAGAAGGACTAAAACACTAAAACGTGTTGCCCATGTCTTCAGTTACTATTCTTCTGAAGCTCAAACTTTATTCGAAAAAATTGAATGGATTGAAGCAGACATTAATGATATTCCACGATTACAAAACGCTTTTAAAGATATCACTCACGTCTATCATTGCGCAGCTTTTGTATCCTTTGAGCCCGATAAATACCATGAATTGCGAAAGATAAATATAGAAGGCACATCCAATATCGTTAACCTAAGTATTAGCCATAATATAAAAAAACTATGTTATGTAAGCTCTATTGCTGCTATTGGGTATAATGAAGATTCAGAAAAATTAATCACTGAAGAAACTGAGTGGAATCCAGAGGCTGATAACAGTGTATATGCCATAACTAAATATGGAGCAGAATTGGAGGTATGGAGAGGAACTCAAGAAGGCCTCGAAGCTGTTATTGTAAACCCTGGAATTATCTTAGGTGCAGGATATTGGAAAGGTGGCAGCAGTGGTAATCTGTTTAGACAAATTCATGACGGAATGAAATATTTTGTCAAAGGAGTTGTAGGTTATGTAGATGTTTTTGATGTAACTAAGGCAATGATTAAACTCATGCAGTGTGATATTAAAAATGAACGTTTTATTGTGATAGCTGAAAATTTAAGCTTTAAATCATTTCAGTTTAAGGTGGCAAAGATGCTTAATGTAGCCCTACCTAAAAAAGAAGCTAAACCATGGTTGTTAAGTTTAGCATGGAGATTAGATTGGTTGAATCATAAACTACTTAGAAAACGTCGAACTCTTTCTAAGCAAACTGCTAAATCAGCTGTTAGTATAACAAAATATGATAATAACAAATTAAAACATACCTTGGACTTTCAATTTAAGTCTATAGACGATTCTATCGAAGATGTTTGTGGTCTGTACCTTAAAGACTTAAGTAAAAAGACTTAGGATCTCACTGGAGTTTTTGATTTTACGATAGAATCCTTTTTTTTTCTTTTAGCTTTTGTTAAGGAGTCTCGTCTTCTTTTCTCTTGTTGTTCTTCTGCCTTCTGTTGTGCGACAAAGGTTTCTTTGTCCTTTTCTAATTTTTCTTTTACATTATCTACCAACACTTTATATTCATCTGCGTCGAATGCATAATAGGCATTACTATTAGCAAATTGTGTACTGTCAATATTATGTTTGGTCAACAAATACTTCTCAGGCTTAATGCGTTTACTTTCTAAAATTTTACTATTCACACCTTTAGCCGCATTAAGAATATACAAATCATATAATATTTGTTCCATTTTATCTTTAGCAATAAGGTCTTTAGGTTTGACAGGTCGCTCTTTTTTTGTACAAGCCATAAAAAGAAAACCTAGAACAAATAAAATTGATAAAACTCTCATACTACCTGTTAAATGTAAGTCGTTTTCCAGCTTTAACGTCAAGAACCTTAAAATTGTTGTAAACTAATTGTCCATTGACAAAAGTATGTGTTATTCTACTTTTAAAGGTATTTCCTTCAAAAGGAGACCATCCACACTTATATAAAATATTATCCTTATTTACTGTCCAAGGATTATTAAGATCTGCTATAACTAAATCTGCATAATATCCTTCCTTGATATAACCTCTTTTTTCAACATCAAAAAGAATGGCTGGATTATGGCAAGCCTTTTCAACTATTTTTTCAATTGAAATTTTACCTTGATGATGCATTTCCAATAAAGCTACTAGTGCATGTTGCACTAAAGGGCCACCTGATGGAGCTCTTGT
>NZ_JABSST010000095.1:0-3900 GCF_013213975.1 Winogradskyella sp. | reverse complement strand
TTTAGAATCTAATATAATTGTATTTATCCCTTCTGCTATTCTTTTAATTAAAGCACAAACCATTACCGTTACAATTGAGTGCTGAACCAACGGTCCCCCTGAAGGCGCATTCCTATAGTTATTTTGTTTTTTTTCCCATGTATGTGGGGCGTGATCTGTTGCAATAACATCAATTCGATCATCTAGTAATGCCTTCAGTAATTGATCCCTATCACGAGATGTTTTTACTGCTGGATTCCATTTAATATGACTCCCCTTTCTTTGGTAATCCTCGTCAGAAAACCATAAATGATGAATGCATACTTCTGAAGTTATCTTTTTGTCTTTTAATGGAATTTTATTTGTGAAGAGATTTGTTTCTTTGCCGGTAGACAAATGAAATACGTGTAACCTAGCACCTGTTTTCTTAGCTAATTCTATAGCTCTAGATGATGATATATAGCATGCTTCTTCACTTCTAATGATTGGATGCAAATGCATTGGTATATCATCCCCATATTCTTCTTTATACTTAGCTAGGTTATTTCTAATAGTACCTTCATCTTCACAATGTACTGAAATTACCATATCTGTACTAGAAAAGATTTTTTCTAAAACCTCAGGATTATCAACTAACATGTTACCTGTTGAAGAACCTAAAAATAACTTTAAGCCAGCAACATTTTTAGCGTCAACCTCTAAAATTTCGTCAAGGTTATCATTGGTGCCACCAAACATAAAGGAGTAATTAGCATAAGATGTGTTAGCTGCGATAGCAAACTTCTCTTCTAATTTTTCAACTGTAGTAGTTTGAGGCTTTGTATTAGGCATCTCAATAAAAGAGGTTATACCACCTGCCAATGCCGCCTTTGACTCTGTCTCAATATTTGCTTTATGCGTTAACCCCGGTTCCCTAAAATGAACTTGGTCATCAATCATACCAGGTAAAACATACTTACCCTCAGCATCAATAATAACCGTATCACTTGATTTAACACTTATAGAGGTGTCTATTTCTTTGATAATATCATTCTCTATAAGAATGTCACCTTCAAATACTTTCCCTTCATTTACAATCTTTGCATCCTTTATTATGGTCTGTTTGTTCATCTTAACTATCTAGAAAATAAACTTTTTAACTTTAAACTTATAACACCAAATATAGCTTCAGAAATAATACTTCCACTCATTTTTGACTTGCCTTTAACTCTATCTTTAAAAATTACTGGAATTTCAATGATTTTAAATCCTTTTTTAAAAGCTTTAAACTTCATTTCGATTTGAAATGCATAACCAACAAATCTCACTTTAGATAAGTTAATAGCCTCTAAAACATCTCTTTTATAACATATAAAGCCGGCTGTAGAATCTTTGACCTTCATACCTGTAATAAATCTCACATAACGCGATGCGCCATAGGACAATAAAATACGAGGTAATGGCCAATTAACAACGGTAATACCTCTGACATATCTAGAACCTACTGCAACATCCGCTTTACCATTTTCACAAGCATCATAAAGTTTAATAAGATCATCTGGATTATGTGAAAAATCAGCATCCATCTCAAAAATATAACTATATGACTTTGCTAAAGTCCATTTAAAACCATCTAAATATGCTACACCTAATCCTGCTTTTTTTGTTCGATTTAAAATAAAAAGCGAATCTGGAAACTCAGTTTGTAATCGTCCAACGCATTCTGCAGTTTTATCTGGAGAATTATCATCAACCACAAGAATATGAAAGGATTTCTCTTGAGAGAAAACCGCCCTTATAATGGACTCTATATTTTCGATCTCATTAAACGTTGGTATTATAACAATAGCATCAGACATTGATCAAATAAGAGAAAATTATTATGTTTTAAAATTTCAACAAAAGTAACTTATTTAATGAATTAAAAACTGTTATCGATATATTAAGATGTAATTAAGGGCTTTATTATGGCAGCCTATTTTTTATTTTTATTTTAGCTTTATGCGGGAACTTATTACTCACGAGTGGTTTACTCTTTTTACAATGTTTGGATTTATTACAATTGCAAGTGCAAAGTATATGAATACAACTCGTTTTAATGATTTTATATCCGTAATTGGCAATTCTAAGTATTTAAAAATTTACAGTAAAGACCAGAAATTTATTGATGTATTCGATGGGTTGCTGTTTCTGAATTTAGTCTTTTCGGCTAGTATCTTCATATTTTTTGCCTATTCACACTTTGGGTCTTCTCAAAGTTTTAAATTGGTTCCATTTCTAAAACTACTATTTTCAGTCTCTACAATAATTATTATAAAGACCTTATTAGAACGTCTTATTGGAAGTCTTTTTGATATTGATAGTATCATTGATAATTATTTATTTCAAAAAATAACATTTAAAAATTATTCAGGCCTTCTATTTCTTATTGCAAATCTATTTTTGTTGTACACCAATAGCTACCCAAAAATTATAATAATCTCAGTAATTTCATTGATTTGCCTTATAAATCTTATTGGATTTATCGCTTCATTTAAAACCCATCAAAAAACGATAAATTCAAATTTATTCTATTTTTTATTGTATCTTTGCGCTCTCGAAATTGCACCTTATGTGCTTTTATATAAGGTAATTAGCGAGTATAACGCATAAAACAAAGAACCTATATATGAAAGTGAAAACGATTTTAGTATCGCAACCAGAGCCTAAAATAGAAAACTCTCCATACTTTGATTTGCAAGAAAAGTCAAAAGTTAAAGTTGACTTTAGACCCTTCATTCATGTTGAAGGTGTTTCATCAAAAGAAATCAGACAACAAAAAATTGACCTTACTAAATTTACTGCTATAATATTAACGAGTAGAAATTCAGTTGACCATTTTTTTAGAGTTGCAGAAGAAATGCGTTTCAAAGTACCTGACACGATGAAGTATTTTTGTCAGTCTGAGGCTGTTGCTTATTATTTACAGAAATATGTGGTGTATAGAAAACGTAAGATATATGTAGGTAAACGCACATTCGCAGATTTAACACCTTTAATCAAAAAATATAAAGACGAAACCTTCTTATTACCAACTACAGATAAAGTAAAGCCAATTATCCCAGAAACACTAGATAATCTCTCGGTTAATTGGACACAGGCTACTTTTTACAAAACTGTAATTAGTGATTTATCTGATTTGGCAGATGTTTACTATGACATTTTAGTATTTTTTAGTCCTTCAGGGATTGAGTCACTTTTCCATAACTTCCCAGATTTTAAGCAAAACGATACTCGAATTGCAGTATTTGGAAATACCACAGTTAAAGCTGTTAAAGAAAAAGGATTACGAGTAGATATTGCTGCTCCTACACCTGAGACACCATCTATGACTATGGCATTACAAAAATATATCGATGAGGTAAATAAAGGAAAATAGATAGATCAAAATCTAATTTAATAAAAAAGCGATTCTCAATTAGAATCGCTTTTTTTTATAACTATTTATCCATTAAAATTTAAAACGCATAACGTTGCGGCCCTCCTCTTCTAATTTCTTCTGAAGCAGAAGACTCAAACTTTTTAAAATTCTCTCTAAATGCATTAGACAATTTAAAGGCCATTTTATAATACGCATGGTCATCATTCCAAGTTGCTCGAGGACTCAAAACCTCTGTTGGTACTCCAGGACACTTTCTTGGCTGCGCTACTCCAAACACAGAATGAATATGGTAATCGTCATAATTATATAGACCTAAATCACCATTTAAAGCGGCATTAATCATCGCTCTTGTGTATTTTAACTTCATACGAGTACCAATACCATAAGGGCCTCCCGTCCATCCTGTGTTCACTAACCAAACATTTACACCTGCTTCTTGCATTTTCTTACTAAGCATAGCTGCATACTCTGCTGGATGTAATGGCATAAAAGGAGCTCCAAAACACGCTGAAAAAGACGGT
>NZ_JABSST010000094.1 GCF_013213975.1 Winogradskyella sp. | reverse complement strand
TCACCTTATCTAAACATTATTAAATTTTAATAATGTAGCTTTGTAACAAACTTAATAACTTCACTTCCACCCATATTAAGTTTTAAATGAAGAATTCCTAACACTTTTAGGAAATGAAAATGATTACAAATAATAATGACAAAAAAAAGAAAAAAGAAATCTAGAAAAAATAAGATTTCTAACCTTACAAATACAATCTTAAGTATATTAAAAAAAGAACGAAACAAATCCTTTAACTATAAACAAATTGCTGCTATTATTGGTGTTAATGATGCTAGTAGTAGAAACCAAATCATAAAAACTTTAGCAAAGCTTGCGGCTAAGCAAGAGATAGAACAAGTCGATCGTGGTAAATTTAAGGCCATTGTAAATACGGATTACTTTACAGGTATTTTAGACCTTTCTGCTAAGGGTAACGGTTATATAATTTCAGATGATTTTGAACAGGATGTATTTATAGCATCAAACAATATTAATAAAGCCTTAGATGGTGATGAAGTAGAATTCTATGCCTACAAACGCAGAAAGCGTGGTAAAGTAGAAGGTGAAATAACCAATATTATTAAGCGTGCTAAAAGTGATTATGTTGGTACCATCCAGATTCATGATAAAAAGAACTTTGCTTTTGTAATTGCCGATAATGTTAAAATGTATAAAGACATCTTTGTACCTATTAATAAAATTAAAAAAGCAGAAGATGGAGATAAGGTACTGGTTAGGCTTACTGATTGGCCTGAGAAAGCAGATTCGCCTTACGGTAAAGTGGTTGAAGTTTTTGGAAAACCAGGAGAGCACAGCACAGAAATCCATTCTATTTTAGCTGAGTATGGCCTACCACATGAGTTTCCTTACGAAGTAGAACAGTTCGCTAATCAAATAGATACGTCTATTACTGAAGAAGAAATAGCTAAGCGACGTGATATGCGTCAAGACTTAACCTTTACTATAGATCCAAAAGATGCTAAAGATTTTGATGATGCACTTTCATTCAAGGTTTTAGAAAACGGATTATATGAAATAGGAATTCACATTGCAGATGTATCTCATTATTTAGAACCTGGCACTGTGTTAGATGATGAGGCTTATGAACGTGCAACATCGATTTACCTTGTAGATCGTGTAGTCCCTATGTTACCTGAAATTTTATCTAATGGAGCTTGTTCACTAAGACCACACGAAGAAAAGTATACCTTTTCTGCAGTATTTCAGATGAATGATAAATGCGAGATTAAACATCAGTGGTTTGGTAGAACAGTGACCTATTCTGATGCACGTTTCGCATACGAAGAAGCACAAGCTATTATAGAGAATAATCCTTCTGTCACGCTGAGCACAGTCGAAGCGTCTCAACTGAACACAACCATTCCAGAAGAAGTCTCACTAACCGGAAAAGTATATAGTACCCAAGCGGAAATAGCTGAAGCTGTTTTAGTGTTAGATCGACTCGCAAAAAAAATGCGCTCTAAACGCATGGGTTCTGGTGCAATTTCCTTTGATAAGGTTGAGGTTAAATTTAATTTAGACGAAGCTGCTAATCCAACAGGAGTTTTCTTTAAAACGAGTAAAGATGCCAATAAATTAATCGAAGAGTTTATGCTTTTAGCAAACAGAAAGGTCTCAGAATTTATAGGTAAACAAAACCCAAAAAAGACCTTTGTGTATCGTGTACATGATGAACCAGACGAAGCAAAGCTTGCGCAATTGCAGAATGTAGTCAGTCGTTTTGGTCATAAACTCAATTTTAAAGATCGTAATAGCGTAGCTGCTTCTTTAAATAAATTATTGACCGATGTTGTTGGTAAAAAAGAACAAAATCTCGTTGATACTTTAGCTGTAAGAACCATGTCCAAAGCAGAATATACCACTCATAATATTGGGCATTATGGATTAGCTTTTGATTATTACAGTCATTTCACCTCTCCAATTCGTCGTTATCCAGATGTTATGGCGCATCGTTTACTACAACATTATCTCGATGGAGGTAAATCAGCTAATGAAGAGATTTACGAAGAGAAGTGTAAGCATTCTAGTGATATGGAATACTTAGCCACAAAGGCAGAGCGCGATTCTATTAAGTATATGCAAATTCGTTTTATGCAAGACCATCAGGATGAAGAATTCTTAGGTGTTATTTCTGGCGTAACCGATTGGGGAATTTATGTGGAGATTACAAGTAATAAATGTGAAGGTATGGTTAGTGTGAGAGATATGAAGGATGATACTTATGATTTTGATGAAAACCATTATGCTATGATTGGTAGACATAATCACAAAATGTATCAACTTGGTGATGAGGTTATTGTAAAAGTGAAAGCCACGGATTTAGTTAAGAAACATTTAGACTTCTACTTAGTTGGAAAACCTGTATTAGAAGATTAAATTTGTCGTATATAATGCTATAAATTTAAATTATGATTCTAACCACAACAAATTCAATAGAAAATTTCAAAATTGTCGATTATTTAGGTATTGTGACTGGTGTGGCAATTAATGAAGAAAAGCTCGCTATGGGCTTTAGTATGTCAAAATACTTTAGTGCAGTGAGAGATAGTATTGATGTTGTAAAAGAAAAAGCTTTTCGTCAACTTCAAGAAAATGCTAGGCAATTAAATGCAAATGCCGTAGTTGGCATAAAAGTTGAAATAGAATTGACAACACATAACTATGCCATGGTCTCTGTGACAGGAACAGCAGTAAAAGTGGCTGAATAATTAAAATTAAAAACAAATGAAAAAATTTATCTTTTTATTAAGTATAGCATTAAGCTTTAACCTTTCTGCTCAAGACACTATAGAAAAATCTGTTGGAGAATTCTCTACACTAAAGGTTTATGATCTTATTAATGTTAAAATGATAAAGTCAGATGAAAATAGAGCTGTAATTGTAGGTGATAACAGAAAAGAAGTACAGATCATTAATAAAAATGGTAAACTAAAGGTTAGGATGAATCTTGAAGAGAGCTATGATGGTAATAATACAGTTGTAAAATTATATTACACATCAGTAGAAGTTATTGATGCTAATGAAGGAGCTAAAATTACTGTAGAAGATCCTATTGAGCAATTTGAAATTGATTTAAAAACCCAAGAAGGAGGTGAAATAACAGCTCAATTAAAAACAACCTATGCAAATATGAGGGCTGTAACAGGAGGTATTATTAATGTGTCAGGAAGCTCTAAAAATCAAGATATTTCAATTTATACTGGAGGTGTTTTTAATGGAGAAGATTTTAAAACTCAACAAACAGAAGTAAGCATTAACGCCGCAGGTGAAGCATATCTCAATGCTTCTGAATACGTTGACGTAAGAATTAAAGCTGGTGGCGATGTTTATATTTATGGTAATCCAAAAAAAGTGGACGAAAGCAAAGTTTTAGGTGGTCGGATTAAGCGTATGTAATTTCGGCTTAGTTTTTTACTTTTGTGTAAACCGCAAGTTTACATGTTAGATGATATCTTAACAGCCATTCCTTTCGGAATAATTTTAGCCTTTACCATTGGTCCAGTATTTTTTGTTTTACTTGAAACTAGTGCTACCAAAGGTTTTACAAGTGCTCTTATTTTTGATCTTGGTGTAATCCTTGCTGATATTGTTTTTATCCTGCTCATTTTTATGAGCACAGATACCCTTCTAGAGAAAATTAAAGACGATCCCAAGCTATTAGTTTTTGGTGGGGTTTTACTCATAGTTTATGGTCTTATTTCTTTTATTAAGATTTCAAAGTCCTTTCGGTCTATTGTAAGAGAACATCATAGAATTGAACTTCCTAAAAAGGATTACGGAAAATTGTTTGCCAAAGGATTCCTTCTCAATTTTATAAACATTGGTGTACTATTAGGTTGGTTAGGTTTCATTGTTATTGGGACCTCTATAACAACATCAGAAAATGGTGTAACCGTTTTTATTATTTCAATGCTAGTTGCCTATTTTGTTGCTGATCTTTTTAAAATAGCAGCAGCAAAACGCTTAAAAAATAAACTAACTCCAAAACGAATTTTTAAAACTAAGAAAATCGTAGCTCTAGTAATTTTAGGTTTTGGTATGTTACTCTTATCTCAAGGCTTATTTCCAGAACTCTACGAAAAAGGTAAAGAACAGATTGATAAGGTAAATCCAATAAATTAGAGGATTATATGTCATTTGAATATCCTACAATTCAAATTAGAATTAAGGCAGCAGTAAAAGATGTTGCAATTCTTTTATTTGCTATGTATTGCACTTCAGAATTATTAAATACGTTTGAAAATGTTCCAGATCAGCTTCGCATGTATTTGTTTATTTTCTTCTTCATTTTATACGAGCCGATAATGCTAAGTTGTTTTGGAAATACCCTAGGGCATTATTTTTCGGATATTAAGGTTAAATGTGAGTCTAATTATGAGAAGAATATTTCTCTTATTCAGGCAATTATTCGCTTTCTATTTAAGTTTTTTCTAGGTTGGTTATCTTTATTAAGTATTACCTCCACTGAGAAACGGCAAGCGATCCACGATTCAGTTACGAAGTCTGTTGTAATTCTAGACAAATAATTAATTTAACTTTTATTATCCTATATTTAAGTATGAAAATTAATCACATCCTTAAGTACACTTTAATTGTATTTGTCTTTAATCTAGGCTTTTCTCAAAACAACAAAAAAGAGTCACACTACGTTCTACCGGACTTTGTTGAAGGACGAATATTAATGAAGGACGGAACTGAGCTTACAAGGGCTTTAAACTATAATTCATTATCCGAAAATTTTGCTTTTAAAGATGACGGAAAGATTTTAGCAATGTCAGAATCTGATATAAGTAGAATAGATACCATTTATGTAGCTAACCGTAAATTTTTTAGGAAAGACAATGTATTTCTAGAGCTATTGAAAACATCAAGTACTCCACTTTATTTAGAGCACAAATGCAATTTAGAATCCTCAACAGCAGCGAGTGGTGGATATGGAGGTACATCTCAGACAACATCAGGCAGAACAGTTACCTCAATAGAAAATCGAGGTAATTTTTATGAAATAGACCTTCCTGAGATTTATAAGATAAAGCCTTATAAACAGTATTGGATTATTAAAGAGGGTACAACAACAATTTTTAAAACCTTAGGTCAATTAAAGAAGTTATATCAGGATAAGAAGAAGCAAATTAAAATCTATAGAAAAACTAATAAAGTTGATGTAAAAACACCATCTAGTGTAGTTAAATTAATTGAACATTTAGAGGCTTGAATCATCAAATAAAAAAAGCCTTTAGAACTAACTAAAGACTTTTTAAATTGTTGAGGTGTCGAGCGGATTCGAACCGCTGTAGATGGTGTTGCAGACCACTGCCTAGCCACTCGGCCACGACACCCAATAAATGGACAGCAAATATATAAATATTTAGCGTTTTAGCCTATCTAGGCTTACTTTTTTCGTTTTTGAGAGAGTTGAATTGTAACCATCTCAACATCACCACCAATCGGAGGATTTATTTTGCTAACAGAAACAGTTGCTTTTGATATTAGTTTATCCTCGTCAAAAAAACGATTTAATATGCGTTGTGCTACAGTTTCCAATAGCTTAGAGGGTTTAGCCATCTCTTCTCTCACCACATTATTTAAAAACACATAATCTACTGTGTCTTCTAATGCATCAGAATTAGATGATGGTTTTAGATTAGCTTTAACCTCAACATCAACTCTGTAATCACTACCAATAATGGTTTCTTCTTTTAAGCAACCATGATTGGCATAAACTCTAATGTTTTCAACTTTAATAATTCCCATGGTGCAAAAATACTAGATTCTTGTCGTAAAGGAACATCAATTAATTAATTCGTAAAAAAGTCGAAAACATTGCTAATTGCGCTTGTTTTGGCTTTAAAGAACTCTGTATAAGTACACTGTTTACAGGTTACAGAGGTAAACTTTTTATTTTGTACATCAAAAATTTTTGACAAGGTACCACCTGTTGCTCTCATTTCACTAATTTCATATGTGGTGTTGCCACATTTTGGACATTTGTAATTCATATGATTTTTGGTTTTAGTTACGTATATCTATTCGTAGGTCATAGTGCATTAATGTTACAATTTGTGTAATTTTACCCTTTAAAATTTAGCGATGTCAGAAGATTCAAAATCACTCAATTTTATTGAGCACATCATAGAAGAAGATTTGGTAAACGGACTTTCCAAAGACAAGTTGCGTTTTCGTTTTCCTCCAGAACCAAACGGCTATTTACATATTGGGCATACCAAGGCTATAGGTATCAGTTTCGGACTGGGAGAGACCTATAACGCTCCGGTTAATTTGAGATTTGACGATACAAATCCTGCAAAAGAAGAGCAGGAGTATGTAGATGCTATAAAACGTGATATTGCTTGGTTAGGTTATCAATGGGCTAATGAGTTATATTCGTCAGACTACTTTGAAATGCTTTATAATTGGGCGGTTCAAATGATTAAGGATGGATTGGCTTATGTAGATAGTCAAACATCTGAGGAAATGGCAGAGCAGAAGGGAACACCAACACAACCAGGTACTAATAGCCCTTATAGAAATAGAACGGTTGAAGAGAATTTAGACCTTTTTACTAGAATGAAAAGTGGCGAATTCCCAGCTGGAACACATGTGTTACGCGCTAAGATTGATATGGAAGATCCTAATATGTTAATGCGTGATCCGATTATGTATCGAATTCTCTATGCACATCACCACAGAACAGGAGATGATTGGTGTATTTATCCAATGTATGATTGGACGCATGGCGAAAGTGATTACATAGAACAAATTTCACACTCATTATGTTCTTTAGAATTTAAACCTCATAGAAAGCTCTATAATTGGTTTAGAGACCATGTTTACGAATACAATAAGGATACCTTACCACTACCACCAAAACAGCGAGAATTTGCACGTTTAAACCTCTCATATACCATAATGAGTAAGCGTAAGCTACTTAAGCTTGTAGAAGAGAAAGTGGTTTCGGGTTGGGACGATCCAAGAATGCCCACTATTTCTGGACTAAGGCGTCGTGGTTATACACCTGCGGCCATAAGAAAGTTTGTAGAAACAGTTGGAGTGGCTAAGCGTGAAAATGTGATTGATGTGTCTTTGCTTGAGTTTTGTATTCGTGAAGATTTAAATAAAATGGCAAATCGAGTCATGGCTGTTTTAGACCCTGTAAAAGTGGTAATTACTAATTATCCTGAGGATAAAGAGGAGTGGTTAGAAGCTGAAAATAATCAGGAGGATGCATCAGCCGGTTTTAGACAAGTTCCATTTTCAAAAGAGTTATATATTGAGAAAGAGGATTTTAAAGAAGAAGCTGGAAATAAGTTTTTTAGATTGAAGTTGGGAGGCGAAGTTCGATTAAAGAATGCTTACATAATCAAAGCTAATGCTGTTGTTAAAGATGATAGTGGTAACATTACGGAAATCCATTGTAACTACGACACAGATACCTCAAAGAAGGTAAAAGGAACATTACATTGGGTATCTATTAATCATGCTATTACTGCCGAAATAAGAGAATACGATCGCTTGTTTATGCACGAGGCTCCAGATAGTGATAAAGAAAAAGATTTTATGGAGTTTCTAAATCCAAATTCTTTGACTGTAAAAACAGGTTATTTAGAGCCAAGCTTAGTAGACGTTAAAGAAGGAGAGCGGTTCCAGTTTCAGCGCTTAGGTTATTTTGTTGTTGATGAAGATTCAACGGCAGATAAAATTGTATTTAATAAAACAGTAGGGTTAAGAGATAGTTGGGCCAAGCAAAAGCCAAAACCTCAGAATAATAATCAAAACAAACCGAAGCAACCGCAACAAAAACGAGCTGCAATAAGTGTGATTCAGCAATTAGGAAAGAAATACACCAATTACCCTGAAGAGAAACAACTAAAAGTAAAAGCTGAAATACAAAAGCTTGCTAATACGGTATCTTACGATGAATTAGAGCCTTTGTTTGCTACAGCGATTAAAAAGGCTGGCACACGCATTGCTGTTATAATTACGTTAAAAGAACTCCTTAAAAACGGTTTAGAACGTAATAACGAGATCAACGATTTTATAACTAAAGCCCTTGAGGACAAGAATGAGATTTTAGTAGGTGAAGCCTCGGAAATTTGAGAAAAAGATGTAGTTATAAAATTTAAGAAAGAACCTCTAGATTATTTTTCTAGAGGTTTTTTATGGTACAATCTCGTGTTATTTGAAAATATATGATTCCGTGATTCTGGAATGACAGAAGCAAAAATGAAAGTAGGAAATATAACAGTTATCATTGTTGTTATCCTTCTTTACCTAGTTTTTAATTATACATCAATAAGGTGCCATTGACGCTGCCATGGCTCATGTTTTGTGGTGTTACCAATTTTGGGAATTAATGGTTCT
Source organism: Winogradskyella sp. (assembly GCF_013213975.1). Classification (GTDB taxonomy): domain Bacteria; phylum Bacteroidota; class Bacteroidia; order Flavobacteriales; family Flavobacteriaceae; genus Winogradskyella. Next base: position 2,084 of record NZ_JABSST010000094.1, on the reverse strand, counting down.
TTAGGCAAATAAAATAGCCCCAGTATTCAAAAGTTCTGAGGCTTTTTTATTGAAATAAAAGGCGTTTATTCGTCGCCTTTCTTTTTGTTATTAGCATTCTTCATAGCCTCGCCAATTTGATTACTAGCTGTAAAACTAGCCACCATATTATTAAGCATATCACTACCAGCTTGTGGTGAATTAGGTAATAAGATAAGGTTGCTATTAGTCTCCTCTCCAATAGATTGAAGGGTGTCATAATGTTGCGTCACCACAATTAATGCTGAGGCCTCCTGAGAATTTATACCTACGTTATTAAGAACCTCAACTGACTCTTCTAATCCGCGAGCAATTTCACGACGCTGATCGGCAATACCTTGACCTTGTAAACGTTTACTCTCAGCTTCAGCTTTTGCTTTTTCTACAATTAAGATACGTTGTGCATCCCCTTCAAATTGTGCAGCTATTTTCTCTCTTTCAGAAGCATTAATACGGTTCATTGCTGCTTTTACCTGAGCATCAGGATCAATATCAGTAACTAAGGTTTTAATGATATCATAACCATATTCAGACATATACTCTTGAAGCTCGCGCTTTACAGCAATGGCGATGTCATCTTTCTTAACAAAGACGTCGTCTAATTTCATTTTAGGCACTTCAGCGCGTACCACATCAAATACAAATGAAGTAATTTGATCGTGAGGATATTCTAGTTTATAAAAAGCATCGTATACCTTCTCTCTAATCACAACGTACTGTACAGAGACTTTAAGCTTTACAAATACATCATCCAATGTTTTCGTTTCTATGATTACATCCAATTGTTGAATCTTAAGGCTTAGTTTACCAGCAATACGGTCTACCAACGGTATTTTTATTTGTAGGCCCGAGTGTCTGATACTGTGGTAACGGCCAAATCGTTCAATCACAGCAGCGGTTTGTTGTTTTACAATGAAAAAAGCAGAAATAAGGATAATTAGTCCAAAAAATATAATCGGTATAATAACAAATTGACCCATAACAAGTTTTTTAATGGTTAGTGAATACGAATACTAAATGTAAATAATTTTACTTAGGTTTGTTTCTATTAGCTCTAAAATCGCATGAAAAAACCTAATCTTCTTTTATTAGTAGTTCTAAGTATCACTTTTGTTACACTTAGTAATGCACAGCACAAGCGTTATGCTATTAAAAACGGTATTGGACTTCAGGGAGGAATAACACAGTTTGATATTCTTACAGATAACTTTACAACCAATAGCAATACGGGTTGGATTGCTGGTTTATCTGCCACAGTAGATATACCACACAAATGGTACACCGTTAGCTATAATATAACGTTATCAGAGAATAATGTCGATATTGCCGCAATATCTTTGACCAATCCAACAGCTCAGTTTATTGAGTATAAGCTTCTAACAGCTCAGTTATCATTTCTATTTCACACGAAATTAATAGGTAGCAACCTTACCCTAGATTTAGGACCAATGCTTCAATATAATGGAGATTTAGAATTAAAGGATGATTCAAATGAAGGTTTGATAATAGCCAATTATGACACTCTATTTACAGAAGACATTTCTAAAATCTCCAACTTTAATGTTAATGGAGTAGTCGGTTTATCCGCTGGTTTTGGAAGCTTTAAATTAAAAGGCCATTACGTTTATGGTTTCACAAATATGTTGTCAAACCTAAATAACGAAGACTTAAATGTCGGCAACAATCAAGAGTTTAAAGGCAATCAGTCTATGCTTACGTTTACAGCGCAGTTAACCTTTTAATTGTGGTTTATTAACGCTTCAACACGCTTAACAGTTTCAGTCTTACCTATTAAATACATTATATCAAAAACATCAGGACCCTGTAAAGCACCAACAAGCGCTAAACGTAATGGCATCATTACTTTTCCAAATCCAATGCCATTATCGGTAATCCAGCCTTTGATATTGGATTGAAGCTGCTCAATGGTAAAATCTTCTGTTTTGTTAATCAATTCTATAACCGTTTTAAGGAGATCGTTAGTGCCGTCTTTTAATGCTTTTTTAGAAGACTTTTCGTCGTAGGTGGAAGGAGCCTTAAAAAAGAAATGACTAAGTTCCCAAAAA
>NZ_JABSST010000093.1 GCF_013213975.1 Winogradskyella sp. | reverse complement strand
AATAGCATCTTGCTCTGTGAGATGATAAGTGACCATAAATTCATTCGGGTCCTGCGTTCCAAGTATATCACCATCATTTAGTGAGAGGTCGAATTCTGCAATCCCATCAGTATCACATATGGACAAATTTTCGGCAGAATTAATCTCTGGATTTGGTTTAAACTCAACAAAAATTGAATCCGTTGCTTGACAAATATCTGAAAATGCAATGTCAACTGAATAGGTTCCAGTCTCAGTAACTTCAATCGTTGGACCTGTTTCATCTGTAATTTCATTACCTTCAAAATACCAAGTGTGCGTAGCTGTAGAAATACTTGTATCTAATGTAATTGAACTACCACCGCACTCTGCAGTTCCTGCGTCAATTGTAATATCTTCTCCTAAATCACCACCCAAATCAAAACTTCCTGCTCTTAAAAACACTCCTGAATCAAAGTTGCCATCATCATCATCAGCAATTACTAACCTAATTGTGTATTGTTCACCTGGCGTAACAGTAGATTGTGCTGTAAATACCGCTGTTCTTCCATCAAAAGAAATGGGTGGAGCATTATTTGGTATATATTCCCCAAAATACTGTTCATTTTGTGCTGGACAAAAACCATTATCCAAATGAATGTTGGTCACCAAAATTGGCGTATTTGTACCAGGTAATACAGCTAGATTAGTCGTATTACCCATAGAATCTGTAAGTAAAAAGGCAAATGCATCTGAAAAAGTACATTCAAAATTACCCATATCATATTCTTCAGACGCCATTAAAAATTCAAAACTAATGTTGTCTGCTAGGGGAGTAAAGTCAAATTGTATCCAAGTGGCATTATTAGAATTTATACCTGTTACAGCATCCAATTCTGGATCTCCAGGCCAAAGTCCAACAGTTCCGTCACCCAAGAATACGTTAGGGCCACCAGCTCTACTGGCATCACCTGTTGTCAATAAAATCCCGTCTTCAAAAGGAAAATCAACACCATTGCTAAAAAAGTATCCAATACCATTTGGTTGTGAAGGATCAAAAGTAGATCCCGTTGAAAATGTAACACTATCAGGATCAACATCAGCACATTCACTATTAATAAGCACGTCAATTATGAGTTCCTCTACTGTAAAAATATCTTGATCAACAACCACATTCGGCCCAAGTACAAAAACCGTAATGGTTTCAACACCTGAACAACCTTGAGGATTATCATCATTAACGGTTAAGGTCACCGTGTATGTGCCAGCAGTAGCAAACGTGTTGGACACATCTGTACCCATATCATTATTACCATCACCAAAATCCCAATTATATGACGCATTAGTACCGTCGACTGAAAATGTTGCACTACCCGTAAAATCAACCGTATCACCAGGTAGAATACTCACAACACCTGTTTCGTTCGGTTCTGGATTTGTACTATCTATAGTTGCGGTAATATCTTGGCAAGGTGCAGCACATAGAATCTCAGCGTCCCAACCAATGGTATTACCTGCTCCATTAGATTCAAAAGTAATGGTTAAACAACCTGAGGTATTCGTCGTACTCGCTGATATTGTTCCAGGACTAGTAACACCAGAGAATATCCCGAGCACTGGTGCTGTAGTATCTGTACCATCATAAATGGTCATGATATCTTGGCTAAGCTGCGTACTAAAAGATGTGAAATTTAAAATTATAAACTCATCTGCATTTAAAGCACATATTGTAGTTGTGAAATTTTCATTATTACCATAATTTCCAAATTCACCACCTGAATCAAAAAATCGGTCTGGTGCACAGCGATTAAATGAACCATCTTGCATGGAAAGATCTTGAGCTAACCCAATGAATGAAAACATTAGGTTTACAAGAAAGATAATCTTTTTCATAATTAGTTTTTATCAAACTAACTCTGTCAAATGCTAGCAAGAACACATTTTAACACAGAGGTCAATTTTAATGAGGGCGAAATTTAATCAAATTATACGAATTGACTTCAGAATTTAGTTACAAAACACATTACTAGGATTAACTATTAAATCCAATATTTCATATTTTTGCAAAAAAAAGATGTCAAAGACAAAAATTTCAATAGTACCAACCTCAAATGAGGCCATATTAAAATTTGAAGCAGATAGATTTTTAACGAATCACAATAGCTTTGAATTTAACAATATAGACGACGCTAAACACTCCCCATTAGCACAGCAATTGTTCTATCTTCCTTTTGTAAAAAAGGTGTATATCGCTTCTAACTTTATTGCTATAGAGCGCTTTAACATTGTCACGTGGAAAGACGTCCAAGATGAAGTTGCTGCACAAATTGAGGATTACCTATCTAAAGACGGAATTGTGGTAACAGAAGAAGCCGCTAAACCAAAAGCTGCAGTAACTGTGTATGCAGAAAGCACACCAAATCCTAGTGTATTGAAGTTTGTTTGCAACAAAATGTTGGTTCCAAATGTATTTGAATTCACATCGATTGAAGAGGCGAAACCATCACCCTTAGCGACAGAGTTGTTCCAATTCCCATTTGTAAAAAATGTATTTATGGAAAAGAACTTTATTTCTATCACCAAGTTTGATATTATAGAGTGGGAAGAAATCACCTTACAACTGCGAGAATTTATAAAGTCTTACGTTGAGGACGGCAAAACAATTCTTATTGATGATGCGCCTAAACAGTTAAACAAGACCGAAGAAGCTATTGAACAAAAGTTTGAAGCTCTTGATGATACTTCAAAAAATATTGTCAACATCCTTGAAGAATATGTAAAACCCGCTGTGGCAAGTGATGGAGGAAACATTGAATTCAGGTCTTATGATGAGAAGACAAAAAAGGTGGAAGTACTTTTGCAAGGTGCATGTAGTGGTTGTCCATCATCAACCTTCACACTTAAAAATGGGATTGAAAATATGCTTAAGGAAATGCTTAAGGATGAAAGTATTACTGTAAACGCTATCAATGGTTAAATGATCCTGTGACGTTTTAATATTAGTGATTTTATAAAAGTATCAATCTTAAAAATCGTAGAATTATGGCAATACTAAAACTTATTTAAGTATGGTCAAATACTGATAATAGTTATTTAGATGCTACCAATAAAGCAGTAAAAGAAGCTGCTAAGACTGTTAAAAATACTCGATCAGTTTATCTGTAAAAGACCAAAGTACCATTGTAAAAGCTCATGATGTGAATTATTGTAGAGTTAACCTTAAATTGACATTTAAAGTTAAATTAATAATTTTAAATATTTAAATTTACTCTACTAAAACACAAATTTTTTAATAACCACTAATAAACCAAAATGGATACACAACAATGGATTGATAAGGGCTACAACATAATCGTTGAGTTCACACCAAAATTACTAGCAGCAATACTTATATGGATTATAGGAAGCTGGATCATTAAACTTACATTAAAAGGATTAAAAAAAATATTAAACAAAGGAGACTACGATGAAAGTTTGAAAAAGTTTTCACTAAGCCTATTAACTTGGATTTTTAAGATTGTTTTAATTCTAGTTGTTTTAGGAACTGTTGGCGTAGAGACAACATCCTTTGCTGCCATTCTTGCTGCCGCAGGTTTAGCTATTGGCATGGCCTTGCAAGGATCTCTGGGGAACTTTGCCGGAGGTGTCCTAATTATGATATTTAAACCATTTAAAATTGGAGATCTTATAGAAGCTCAAGGAGAAGTTGGAGTTGTCAAAGAAATTGAAATATTTACAACTAAACTCATCGGACTTTCAAATAAGGAGATAATAATTCCTAATGGAGCACTATCTAATGGCAATATTGTTAACTATACAACGGAAGGTACAAGGAGAGTAGACTTGGTTTATGGAGTTAGTTATGATGCTGATATAAAGCAAACTAAAAATGTTATTATGAATGTCTTAACGTCTCACCCTAAAGTGCTTAAAGATCCAGCACCTGCAGTTACAGTATTAGAATTAGCCGAGAGTTCTGTTAATTTTGCTGTTAGACCTTGGTGTAATACCGAACACTATTGGGATGTTTATTTTGACGTTACAGAGAATGTTAAAGAAGCTCTAGATGCCGCTGGTATAGAAATTCCTTACCCACATAGTGTTGAAATACAAAAAGAAAGTTAGGCTTTAGGTTTAATTGCAATAAAATCTTTTAAATAAAAAGGCTCAAAATAGGCGACATCTTCAATGTCGCTTTTTTTATACTTCCTTTCAGATAGTTGAGCCATCTCATTAGCAGATGGTAATTGCCCTTCAATAAATATTGCGTTTGAATGTGTAACTAGAGTTTTAGTTTTTTCTACACCACTTCCAATGAAATAAACCTTATTCTCTTTAAAAAGCGTACTATAAGTTTCTTTAGATAAAATTTCAGCTTTAATACCTCGATACTGTTCAAATTTCGCATCAAAAACGGCGGCATACACTTCCAATCGACGCGCATCTAACATTGGCACAATATAACCTTGATTAATCTTGACTTGATGGGCTAGAATTTCTAGTGTACTTACTGCTAACAAAGGTTTATCTAAGGCAAAGCAAAGTCCTTTAGCTGCAGAGACTCCAATGCGAAGACCTGTATATGATCCTGGCCCTTTACTCACGGCAACAGCATCGATATCCTTTGGATTTATATTGGCCTCTTTAAAAAGCTCATTGATATATACGTGCAACTTTTCTGCATGAGAATATCCAGAATCTTTATCCTCTTTTAAAATCAAAGTCTCTCCATCTTTAGACAGAGAGACCGAACAATTAGTTGTTGCCGTTTCTATATTAAGCACTAAGGCCATTACACTATTGCATTTGGTTATTCTTCTATAGCTTCAGAAGCTTTTTCCTTTTTGTTTTTTACCTCAACAAGGTCCCCTGGTTTTAAAGATTTTGAAACTGTACTATACGGACCAGTAATAATCTTATCATCTTTGGCTAAGCCAGAAATAATTTCAATATTAGTATCATCCTGAATACCTGTTTCTACGACCTTTAGTTTTGCTTTTCCATTGTCATTTACAAATACACATTCAAATTTCTCTTCCTCTAGTGTAGACTCATCATCAAACTCATCTGTTTTACCAAATGGCTTTTTAGTTGAAGATGTATCCGTCTTTATTACAATTGCACTAATTGGCACGGCAATAGCATCTTTTCGCGTTTTAGTAATTATATCTACAGTTGCTGTCATACCAGGTCTAAATGGAGAGTAACTTTCAGGTTTTCCTTCTGTTAAATCTTTATAAGACTCTTCAAGGATTCTGACTTTAACTTTAAAATTGGTCACCTGATCAGCAGCTAAGTTTCCTTCAGCGGAGTTGGCAATTTCGGTAACTATACCTTTAAATTCTTTCTTTAAATATGCATCTACCTCAACAATAGTTGAATCACCAATACTAACTTTAACAATATCGTTCTCGTTGACATCAACTTCAACTTCCATATTATTAAGATTAGCCACTCGAAGAATTTCAGTTCCAGCCATTTGTTGCGTACCAACAACACGTTCGCCTAACTCAACATTAAGCATAGAGATAGTACCACTCATTGGCGCATAAATTGTAGTTCTGGTTAAGTTATCTTGCGCTTCATTTACTGTTGCTGCCGCACTCTGAACACTGTAATACGCAGAGCTTTTATTTGCTTCAGCAGTTTCAAAAGTTGCAAGTGCTCTATCCCAATCAGCTTTGGAAATCACGCCCTTTTCAAATAAAACTTTATTTCTTTCATAGTCAGCTTTCGCTTGTTTAAGATTAGCTTCAGCTTGTTCTAAACCTGCTCTTACATTCTGATAAGATGCCTGTGCTCTACTAACAGCGGATTGTATTAAATCAGGATTCACTTTAACTAATAGATCACCCTTTTTAACTTCTTGGCCTTCTTTAAATGGTAATTCTAAAATTTCACCTGAAACTTCAGAGGATATTTTAACCTCAACTTCCGGTTGAATTTTACCTGTTGCTGATACAGTTTCTACTATATCTTTAAAAGCAACCTTTTTCACGGTAACTTCTTTAAAATTCCCTTTTTTTCCAAACCATTCCATTTTAGCACCTACCACCAGTAGTAAAAGAATTACTCCTACTGACACTAAAACGATTTTTAATGTTTTACTCATAATTAAAATTTTAATTCCGTTGCTGGAATGCCAAAATATAACTCAAGAACTTTTAATTTAAAAATGTAATCGTATTTTGCTCTATTCAAATTAATGCTTGCGTTATCATATCTTAGTTTAGATTGACTAAAGTCAAATGCGTTTGTTAACCCAACATCATAGCGTTCCTTAGCATAATCATACGCCAATTCTTGCGATTCTAATGCTAGTTGTGCTGATTCATAGGATTTTAAAGCTCCTTTGGCATCCACAAATGCCTGATAAACTGTAGACTCTAAGTCTAACTCTGCTTGTTCTAGCTGGAATTTAGAGCGCTCAAGGCTAACTCTACTTCTCTGTATGTTACCTTTTGTATTAAACCCATTGAAAATAGGAATATTTAATTGTAATCCATAACCAATACCATCATTTTCATATAACTGATCCACCAATGGATCCGCTCCAACCTCCACGGGAAATGTATTTGGAATTGTACCCACAACGGATTGACCCGTATCTTCAACTACACCAATTTGTTGGGTAATCGTTGGGTTATCTGGATCTACTTGTTGTATAAAAGACGGGGAGTTTGCATACCTTGTATTATACCCAAAAAATGCTGATAACGTTGGTAGGTTAGCGCCCTTTGCTATTTTTAAATCAATTTCTGCGAGCTCAACATTTTGCTCAGCAATTTTAATTTCCGAACGATTTTCCTTCGCCGAAGCAATTATTTCGGAGACATCTCTCTCTGACACACCATCATCGACAATATTGTAACCTTCATCCTCTATATCAAAGTTTTCATAATCTTTAATTAATAATAACTGAGCTAAGTTAATTAATGAGATCTGTACATTATTTTCTGCATTAATGATTTGTTGTTGTTCACTGGCATCAGTAGCCTTAATTTCTAGTAAGTCACCTCTTGGCAGAGATCCTGCATCTACGAGCTCTTGAGTTTGCCCTATCTGCTCCTTGGTAACCTGGTTCTGAGATTTAAGCACCTCTAAATTGGCCTTATTTAATAAAACTGTTAAGTATCCATTAGCAACAAACAGGGAAATATCGTCCTCCATTTTATCTAATCTATACTGACTCGCTAATCTCGATATATCCGCTCTTTGAAGCTGTCTTATGTTTCTTAAACCATCAAATATCGTATACGAAATGTTAATATTCCCTGAAGCAGAAAGAAATGTTGTGGTTTGGGCATTATTTGTAATAGGGTTAAAACTTAAACCTGTATTTTCTGAAATCCCAGCTCCTGCATTTAAACTAGGAATAAAGTTTCCTTTCGCCGTTAGTTTTTCGACTTCTGCAAGCTCAACATCTAATTCACTTTGCTTTATTGAAATATTGTTATCTAAAGCATATTGCACACATTCTTTAAGTGTCCACTTTTTATTTTGCGCTTGTGCAAATACTCCAAAAAGAAGCAACAGTATTATGATTGATTTTTTCATGATGTCTATTTGTCTATATAAATTCTAATGTGTTACAATAAATGTTAAAATTATTGCTGTGCGTAATCTGGTATACCTTGTACTTGGTTCCAAATCTTAATTTTATCGTCTTTAGTAATACCGCTTTTAACCTCAACAAAAATAACGTCACTAATCCCTAATTCAATATCCTTTCTTTGGAATTTTTGATCACCAACTTCAACCTCTACAAATGGTTTTTTAGTTTCCTTATCGTATTGTACCAAAGCTTCTTTAATCGCTAATACTTTTTCAGCTTTCTCTAGAATAATTGAAGCATTAGCACTTAAACCTGCTCTAATAAAGGTAGAGTCTATTTGAGCAAGTGTACCTTTAATCTCAAACTGAATCGCCCCATTTTCTTCTACTCCTTTAGGCGCGATGTAATCTAATACGGCATCGAATTTTTCATCCTCTATGGCACCAACAGTGATTTCTAGAGGCAAGCCCTCTTTAATTTTACCTACTTCACTCTCATCAACTTTACCTTCAAAAATCATTTTCTTAACATCGGCCAAGGATGCGATTGAAGTACCTTCATTGAAATTATTAGCCTCAATAACTTGATTACCAGCTTTTACCGGTACATCTAACACCATCCCAGACACAGTAGCTCTTACTTGAGTTTGTGCGATATTACCTAATCCTGAGGTCGTACCTGTTTTGATAATATCATAATTCTGTCTTGCCTGAGTAACGCTAATTCTTGCTTGCTCCACCTGTTGTTTTGCTTGTAAGTAAGTGTTGTTCACCTGGTCAAACTCATTGGCAGCAATAACACCTTTATCAAATAATTCTTTCTGACGATCATAGATGGTCTTTTGTGTCTGAAAGTTAATTTCTGCTGTTTGCAACGCCGTTCTATTGGAAGCAATATTGTTTTTAGCACTCGTTAGATTCGACACATTAGGAATAACCTTTATTTGCGCAATTAAATCTCCTTGCTTTACATATTCTCCAGCTTCAACATAAACTTCCTCTACAACTCCAGAAATATTTGGTTTGATTAAGACTTCCTCTTTCGGAACAATACTTCCTGTTGCTACAGTTTTTACTACAATGGTTTGTTCGCTAGCATTTTCAGATGTATAATTCACAGGATCTTCCTGATTCTTCATCCATAAATAAGTTAAAGCTGTTGCAAAAGCAACAACAATAAGAATTAATACAATGATGGTTTTTGTTCTTTTCATTTTTGTTGATTGATACTTTTATTATTCTATTCTTAAAGCGTCTACAGGTTTCATTTTAGTTGCTTTATTCGCTGGAATTAATCCAGCAAGTAATCCTGAAACAACTAAAATGATTAATGCCGCAAATACGACTTGCATCCCAACACTAGGATTTGCAAAATTTTCTACTGGGCCTATATTATCTAAAATAGCGTTCATCACCCATATAACCAATGCCGCAAAGGAAACACCTAACATCCCCGAAATGATAGTCAAAACTAAACTCTCTTGCAAAATTTGACCTTTTATCATCCATGGTGTGGCACCTAAAGCTCTTCTCACTCCAATTTCTTTTGTGCGTTCTTTAACCACAATGAGCATGATATTATTAATCCCAATTATTCCAGACATTAGTACTAATGCACCAACAAAGTAACCTACAAAAGCAAGTATAGTGAATAATCCATTGACACGTCCAAATTGTTCTGAGAGATCAAAATGTCCAATAGCACGCTCATCTTGAGGGTGTACTTTATGTCTTGATTTCATTAAATCAAATACCTTTTGCTTCACAGAAGTTATGGTAATATCATCCACAGCTGTGATTGCCATCCAAGAAACAATATCACCCATATTAAAGGCTTGACCGAATGTTGTAAATGGCATATAAATAGTACTCGCATCTTGCTCATCGTCTCCTTGGCTATTACTCATTTTAAAGGTTCCAACAACCAAGAAATTGACCCCGTTAATTTTTATGTAGGTTCCTATAACATCTTCATCCTTATCGTAAAGACTTTTTACAACACCTGTTCCAATAACACAGATTTTACGCTTTGCTTCAATATCTGAATAACTTATAAAACGACCTTGAAGAATATCCATAGGGCGTTGGTTTATAAACTCTGGGTAATCGCCAAATATTTCAAAAGCACCTGTCTTGGTTCCTCTAATTACATTGTTCGCACCTCTAAAACCACCTAACTGATTACGTGGAGACACATATTTTAACTCTGGAAACTCAGATTTGATAGCCGCTACATCGTCAATTTTATAATTAAAATACCGTCCTTTTGGTAATCCTTTATAAGGCTTAGAAGTACCTTGAGTCCACATAAACATGGAGTTGGTTGCAAAATTCCCAAAATCTGCTGTAACTCCATTTCTTAAACCATTAGTAAGCGCCAACAATAATACTAATATGGTGATACCCCAAAAAACTCCAAAGGCGGTTAATGCAGTTCTAAATTTATTAGCATTTAAGGCTTCTAATATTTCGTTCCAACGGTCTCTGTTAAACATATTATTCGTCTCTTAGTGCCACAATAGGTTTTATTTTTGCCGCTCGATAAGCCGGTATAAATCCGGCAAATGCACCTGCAATTACTAAAATAAATACAGTAGTTATAGCAATACCGAAATCTACTTGAGGATATTTAATAAAATCACTGTCTATTTGCGGACCTGCCAATTCCAGCAAGGCTAAACCAAATATTAAACCAAATAATCCAGCAAATAAGGTTACAAACACCGCTTCTTGAAGTATCATCCCAACTATAGATTTAGGTAAGGCACCTAATGCTTTTCTTATCCCAATTTCTTTAGTTCTTTCCTTAACTATAATGAGCATAATATTGCCTACCCCTACAATACCTGCAATGATGGTTCCAATGCCAACAAACCAGAACACCCCTTGTATTGTTGCTATTAATGAAAATATTTTCTTTGCTTCCTCGAGTGTATTGTTAACCCGTACTGCACTTTGATCATCGGGTGCAACTCTGTGCATTTCTTTTACCTGAGCTTCAATCCCTTGAGAAATGGCAACAGATTGTGCAACGGCTTCGTCAAAATTCTTGGCCATTTTAACCGTAAAAGCCATATTCCTGATATTATCGCCAGCATTAAAGACTTGCTGTGCTGTAG
>NZ_JABSST010000092.1 GCF_013213975.1 Winogradskyella sp. | reverse complement strand
TTTAGTATCACAGCTTTAATGGTACGCATTAAACTCAACAAATCCTTTTTTTATCTTTTTTTAGTGTGGAATGTATTCCTAGCAATAATTCCATATATCATCAGTATGTACCTCAACTCTAAACAACAAGTTAGCGACTGGAAATTGGGATTTTGGTTCTTAGCATGGTTAGCGTTTTTGCCAAATGCTCCATACATTGTCACAGATCTAATTCATTTAAGATTAAGTGATGATAGCTTACTATGGTTTGATGTACTAGTGGTGTTGTCTTTTGCCCTAACAGGATTACTTTTATTTTACCTATCAATCTTTGATATGCAAACAATAATCTTCTCAAGGTTTAAAAGAATCCCAAAACGTACAGTCACCTACACAATACTTTTTCTATGCAGTTTTGGAGTATATCTTGGACGGTTTTTACGTTATAACTCATGGGAAATCATCAGCAATCCGCAAGTTTTGATTTCTGATGTTTTTGATATTTTAATATCACCCTTTCAACATTATGAAGCTTGGCTATTTACACTAGGATTTGGAAGTTTTTTAGTCCTAGGTTACTGGATTTTTAAATCCTCTATGCTTTACCATCAACATAATTCTGAAGGTAACTAAAACGCTCTGTAAGTTCTCCTTCACCTGTTGTGATTTTGGCTCGGTTTAAAATACCGTTTTCATCTTCATTAAAAAATGCAGGAATCACATGCTCAACAAAGGTTTCACCAAAACCTTCACTAGCGTCTTTTGGCAACTCACAAGGCAAATTATCCACTGCCATTACTGTAATTGCTCCTTGAGCATCAAAAGCTACTTCTTTTTCAGTTTCTGGATGATAGCCATAAAATGGATCTGCAATAGTGGAAGATCTAATGGTACTTGCCACAGGTCCATCGATATCGCAAGAGACATCTGCCACTAAATTTATTCTAAAATCTGGATGTTTAGCATCGTCTCTTGTAAATAAATACGGTGCATTGTTACCATAGAAATGTCCTGCAATAAAATAGTCTGTCACCTTTGCATAGGCCATAAAATTACTTTCATAACCAGAGGGATCCTTATAGAACTCAAACTTATCACCTACTTTACCATCTTTTCTTTTGGCATACTCCATGACATCAGCCATGACATAAACAGGTTCGTTAAAATCTGAAGTTAAGTATAAGGCATCACTAATTTCTTTTATTCCCAAATGATCTAAAATTTCTTTTGCACCATAGGCTACTTTGCCAGTTCCAGTCAAAAGTATTTTTATGTTTGGAATGGTAATTTTATCTAACTCTGCCTTTACTTCGTTTAAGTCTGCTAAAGACTCAACCTTTGGTAATTCAAATAAGCCATCTCGTAGTCCCAATGCTCTAAAGCCGTTGTAAGCACCTACCAATCCAGCATAACGACCAAACCCAATAAGCCTTGCGCCATTTTCTTTTATAATGGTTTCATGATCGTACATTTCAATATTCTTTTCTAACATTGCCCTTAATAATTTACGATTATAAGGCTGCTTTTTTATCGTATGTGAGAAATAGAAATACTTTTTATTAGGGATTAAATTTTTAATAGGTACTTCCTTAACACCAATCATAACATCGGCATCAGAAACATCATCGGTTACCTCGAAACCCTCTGCTTCATAAGCTTCATCCGGAAAAACTCTAATATCTGAAGACTCTACAATAAACTCAACATCAGGAAATCGCTTTCGAGCTTCTGCTAGCGTTACAGGAGAAAACACAACACGTCTGTCTGGTGGATTTTTACGTTCTTTAATGATGGCGAATTTCATACGATTAGCGTTTAATAACTGACAAAAACGTCAAAAAATAGCTGTGGAACAATTTTTGCACGAAAATAAATGGATTTAAGAGGTTGCACAACTTTTTTTGTAACTTCGCCATCCTTTTTAATTAAAACTTGGGGTCGACTGGTTTTGACAGCGAGATTAATTAAATGGTAAGCACGTCGTGTAATGGTTTTGAAACACGTAAAACGCTAGACCAAATTTTAAACGGCGAGAATAACTACGCTTTAGCTGCATAATCTGAATTACAGTAGGATTAGGCCTCGGCTCACAAGGTGAGCAAGCTTTATGTCTCCGGAAAGCCTTGGTTAATGGCGTTCTTTTTAGAGGCATCGTAAATATTAACTAAGATTGGGTAGTGCTTTAATGCCCTTTTGAGATTTAAAAGCTAAGTAATAAGTAGGCTGTCTTTAGCCAGCTTATTATCTAAAAACTAAGAATAGACTAAACGTGTAGAAAGCTCTTTAGTTACTTGTTTGGACGAGAGTTCGATTCTCTCCGACTCCACTACAAAGCCTCATATTCAAATAAAATATGAGGCTTTTACTTTTTTAATTGAGAAAAGCAATGCTAAGGTAATTTCCTATCTTTTGTATCGCTTAATTAAAAATTTAGATTATTAGTACCAGGGAGATTTAGATGATCATTATAATATTTACGGAAATTCTTTGCGTTAATATAATCCATTTTTAAAACTATAATTCCTTTAAAAATAGATTAGTATAATGTTAAAAAGGGCTACCTATTTGACAAAAATTCTTAATGATAAAAAAAGTGAGCTTCATTTAAACATGCTCAATAGTTCGCATAATCATATACGTTTCAAACCTATTTATTTGTTTCACAGCAAATTAAAATCTAAATACAGCTTAATTCTATGACCATGAGTAATGTTTAACGACGTAAATTACCATAAAATAAAAGTGGTAAAATACACTAAAGACAATGTACGAGAACAAATGAGGTTCTTAATATCAAGAACTGATCAGGTATTTATTAAAGAAGAGCTTCCATAAAAGAAGCAAAATATCACAATAATGAATAACCAATTATTAGAGAGAAAACTCTATTTTTCCCCCCGTAATTTGCATTGTCTATTATATCAGATAGCCCAAAAATATAGCGTGCTTCTAGACGAAAACCAAGAGGCACATCGAGTCCTAGACCAACTACACCAGATATATCAAAGTTTTTAGTGTCTAAATCGTCAATGATTCCACCTGGTTGAGTAATATTTATATTTTCATCTAATACAAAGCCAAACTGGGGTCCTACTTGAAAATGCAACTTACTGATTAAACGGTGCTTGTAGACCACCGGTATGTTTAGATAATTTAAATCAAAATCGCCTTCGGTTAATTTCGCACCTTGCTTTGAGTATAAGGCGTCAATTCTAATGCCTGACTTGTTACTAAAATCAATACCGGCAAAAAGACCACCAACAAAACCCGTTTGATTTTTAAAATCAGAGGCGTCGCTAAGTTTTGAGAAATTAACACCTGCTTTTATACCAAAATCAATGCCCTGGCCTTTAGCAAAATTATATTGGATTACGATTAAAATGAATAATAGTAGTTTTTTCATGTCTTTGTATTTTGTTGCTTCTATATTGTCAAAAAAGATTACTCTTTGAATTTAATCACTGTTATTACCATTTGATCTTTACGCTTATCTTTTTGTTTAGAAATGCTCCCCCCAATACTGGCCCCATTTCGTTTGCCGAAACGCTTAGAAGCTCCTACCGAAGACGTCACTGAACCCACAGTATTTTCAGACATATTACCAAACAATGCACCATCACCTCCATGTTTCTTTACCTGAGTCATAATTTTTCTTTGAATTTTCTGGTCTTTGGTATTTAATTTAAAATCACAATAGAGTTTCCCAATAACCTCAAAATTATTTTCGATATCTACTTCTCTAAAATATATTTTAGCATTTTCAGTCTCGGGAAAATCATTACCAAAATATTTAAATTGATTACCACAAGATGTGAGCGTAATTATAACTATAACAAGCGAAGTAAACTTAATGTTTTTCATATTCAATTTAATGTCAATATATTAATACAACTAATGTTTTTAATGGTTATCCATAGTATTAAGCAGTAGGAGATGATTTTAACTCGTGTTCTAAACAACTATCGCACGAACAAACAACTACTCTTTCCCATAAGACCAAACTGAAAAATCATCATATGTAATCGAAAAGGATTCGTTTTCAACTCTAACAATCACTTCAAATATAAAACCGTTAAAGTCTGGATCATAAATTAGTGCATATCTGTCATTACCCAGACTATCCCAAACACCGAAATCTACGTAGTCAGTTTGACAATTACCATTTATATCCGTAAAAATACCAACTTCCTCAAATGTTCCATCATCGTAGATATAAAAGACATTTTCTCTATCACAATTATTTAAATTTTGCTCCTGTCCATTAATGACGATACTGTAAACGAACCAATCACCAATAAAATTTGCATATGCTCTATTGTTATCATCATCACTACTGCAGGACCAAAAAAGGCACAATAGTATAAGTATAATTAGTTTATTTTTCATGTTTAAATTTATTCAAAAATAACACCAAATAACGATTAAATCTTATCATGTTTAAAATTAAGTAAATATTTCGGTTTAGCGAAGCAACACATTTATTTTTCGTACCTTGTGATATTATGAGACACAAATTAATATTAATTGGGTTAATAGTTTTTATTCTAACAAGCTGTGAGGTATATAATACCGGAAGCAGTGGTTACAACCCAAACCGTAATTCTTATCCCCCTAATTGGGAATTTAATGCTGGTAAGTATTATTACCAATCAGGATGGCACAGTAGATTGCCGAGTAATTTTTATGGTTCTTATTTCCACAACGGTTCTTGGCATACCGCTCATGGTCAAGAGAATGACGGCAGTACTGCTTCATTCCCCCCAAATTGGGAGTACAATCAGGGCAATTACTATTATAATCGCGGATGGCATAATCAAATTTCAGGTGATTATAGAGGGAATTATTTTCATAATGGACGTTGGAGAACGGCTCATGGAAATTCTAACAACGGACATTCTTATCCATCCGGTTGGGAATGGAACCAAGGAAAATATTATTATTATTCATCTTGGCATAGCAGGTTACCAAGTGATTTTCAGGGGTCATATTTTCATAACGGTGCATGGCATACTGCTCACGGTAGTTCAAATAATAACAACCATGGTGGTTTTCCACCAGGATGGCAAAATAGCGAAAATAGAAATAAATACTACTACAGTAAGAGCTGGCACAGTAGACTCCCTTCTAATTTTGGAGGCTCCTATTTTCATAACGGGAGTTGGCACGCTGGTCATGGAGATTCTGGTGCAAATCAAAACGATTATCCACGAGATTGGCGACAAAATCAAGGAAAATATTACTACAGTTTACTCTGGCATAGTAGGTTACCAAGTAATTTTAAGGGCAGGTATTTTCACAATGGTGCATGGCATACTACCAACGGTAGCTCCAATAATGACAACCATAGTGGTTTTCCATCAGGATGGCAAAAGAGCGAAAATAGAAACAAATATTATTATAACAAGAGCTGGCATAGTAGGTTGCCAAGTAATTTTACAGGCAGCTATTTCCATAATGGTAAATGGTTTAACCAAAATCATTCCAGTCAGGGAGGACAAGGATTTAATCCTGGAAAAACAACCAAAAATTGAAATTCTTTAGGCCGACACATAAAATCCTCCTTTATTGAATTATCTCTAAATAATTACAAGCACATATCTAAACCGTATGAAACAAGAGCATAAAAAAGTTTAAGACCAATACTATCAAACTGACAACGTGTTTAATATTTATCACAACACACCAATAAGGAATTTGAAGATACTCTTCCCTTAACAATAAAATTTAAACTGTATATCGATATGTTTTTTGTATCAGTATATTTGGCTTGGAATATGGTAATAATAAACCATGCTTACTCCTGTGAGCTTAAGTTTTAAATTGGTTTTACGTCACGGAAATTGGTACACAAGTGTCGTCGTTCAACTTAAGAATAGATTTATTAAGGTAAAATAAGCAGTATATGAATCCTAACCCAAACAGCTTTTTTTTTGCTCATAGATAAACAGACGCGTTTGCTTTTTGAAAATATTTTTGACAATTGTTTAAAAAAAAGGATTCATATAATAGACTTCCCAAAAGGCCCGTATGCACTTGATGAACCTCTATGGTCAATTGATCTTCATTTAAAATACGATATGTTTTATTTAAAACAATACAGTTTCAATTAATAAATAATTGGCGAAATCTTCTGTTTAAAAGGATAAGATGTAATGGTTACAGCTTCAACTGCATTTGATAACTGTTTTTTCAATATTTAGATAGTCATTTACGTCAACAGTTCAATTGAACAATTGATGAAAAATAATGCTTTGGGCACTTGTTAATACGCATTTTGCATAATAGTTTTGATAGTCTAAACTTTGCAATAGTAATTCTGACGAATTTACTGGATTCTATGCACCAAATAAATTGAATCAAATGATAAACTCTAAACGACTAAATTAATCAATGTATTAGCTGAATATCTCCAATGTTTTCTTTTGAATCCATTCTGTATTTCATTACCTTATAAATAACAAGCTAAACTCAACAAGTATTTTAAAACCAAACATATACAAATCAAATTAGATATAAAAAATAACACATACAACCATGTTTCATTTCAAAATATTACTATCTTTAAACTATTAAAAATCTAATCTAAATCAAAATTATTATGACCAAATTAATGTATCGACTTTTAGTCGTAGTTTCGGTAATTATTGCCAGTAACATTTACGCACAAAAAAACCCAAATATTTTGGTAATTATGGTTGACGATGTTGCACCAAACTCATTGAGTTGCTATTCAATGGGAATGCAGTATCCAACACCTAATATTGACAGAATTGCGAAAGAGGGTGTTTTATTTACAGATCACTATTCTCAACCAAGTTGTACTGCAGGTAGAGCAGCTTTTATAACAGGACAAAAACCTATAAGAACAGGTTTAACAACCGTAGGACAACCAGGTAACCCCCTAGGGCTACAAAAAGAAGATCCAACAATAGCAAATTTATTAAAGCCTATGGGGTACATGACAGGGCAGTTTGGTAAAAATCATTTAGGAGATAGAAATGAACACTTACCTACAGCTCACGGTTTTGATGAATTTTACGGTAATTTATATCATCTCAACGTCTCTGAAGAACCGGAACAAGACGATTATCCAAAGAATGAAAAATTCATTAATACATATGGTCCAAGAGGCGTTATTGAATCTTTTGCCACTAATGAGTTTGACAATACCGAAGATCCTAGATTTGGTGTCGTTGGCAAACAACGAATCAAGGATACAGGTCCTTTGACTATAGAACGAATGAAAACATTTGATGATGAGCTTGTTAAACGCTCAAAAGACTTTATGAAGCGAGCGAAGGATGCTGGTAAACCATTTTTTATATGGCATGCCACAAGTAGAATGCATGTCTACACGCATTTAAAAGAATCGTCTAAAAATCTGGCTACAAAAATTAGTACTGATCACGACTACTTTGGACACGGTTTAATGGAGCATGATGGTCATGTAGGTGAGTTATTAGATTATATGAATGAGTTAGGTGTAGATGAAAATACCATAGTTATCTACACAACAGATAATGGCCCAGAACAAAGCTCATGGCCACATGCTGGAGTTACCATGTTTAGAGGTGAAAAAATGACGACTTGGGAAGGTGGCTTGCGATCCCCTTTTCTAGTAAAATGGCCAAATAAGATTCCAGCAGGTACAGTTAGAAATGGTATTTCTGCTCATGAAGATGTGCTTCCAACTATAATGGCAGCAGTAGGTAGTCCAGATATTAAGGAAGAGCTTAAAAAAGGTAAAAAAGTAGGTGATGAAAATTATAAAGTTTTCATAGATGGTTACAACAACTTAGACTATTGGACCGGAAGAACGGATACATCTGCTAGAAACCATATTTTCTACTACTACGAAAGCAATCTTACTGCGATCCGATTAGGACCATGGAAAATGCATTTTGCAACAAAGGAGCGCTATTTCGATGACATGGTATTCCATACAATGCCACAATTATTCAATTTGAGAAAAGATCCCTTCGAAACTTACGATGATATTAACGGATTCCACCAAATTATGGAAAAATCTTGGGTCATGCAACCAGCAATTGGTTTGCTTACTAAGCACTTAGAAACATTTAAGGATTATCCACCTAGGCAAGAATCTGCGTCTTTAGATATTAATAAAGCCATTAGTAAAATTCTGACTTCTGGTAATAACTAAAACATCTTTATTTCTATTATTATAACCAACTTCATACTATTAACTTAGTTGAGGTTGGTTTTAAATTTAATTTAGAAATTATGAAACAAATAGCGTGTCTAGTTTCCTTTTTAAGCATTTATTTCGTTTCATGTCAAACTGAAGTATTTCACGACTTTTCTTATGAATTTAACGTTAACAAATCGGATGAATGGGACTTAAATGGTGAACTTGAATGGAAAAACCTATATGGCGAAGAAGGTTGGAGCAGAGCTAGTTTTGATTTAAAAACATACAAAGAACTTGGCGTTATTGGATTAATAGGTGGGCTTAAAAATAATTATACTTTCGATGACGACATTGTAAACTTTTGGGAAATTAGACCTTGGATAGGCATTGAACTTGTGAATAAACTTTCGAGTAAGCTCCTTTTGAAACAAGAGTTAAAAGGTGAGTTTAGAAACTTCTTCTTTAATGATAGTGAATACGACTTTAATTTTAGGACGAAGTTTAAAGTTGGTTTGGAATATCCCTTAAAATCAATTGAGGAAGAAGCGGAAGAAGATTGGATTATAGCAACAGAAATAGAATGGTTCTTTTTGAGAAATGAAGACATTAATGAAAGGTATATTAATTCTAGAGAGTATAGTTTATTAATATCTAAAAAAGTCCTTGAGGGAAGATTATTATCGTTTGGAATCCGTTTTGAAGAATATAGCAATAATCTCGAAAATGAAAACGATAAAGCCATTACTGTAGTCTTAAGACTTGGACTCTAATACCAGAAATAAAGATGAAAAGATTATTGTTGTTTAGTCTATTGGTTTTGATTATTAGCCTTGGTTGTAATAACAAAACTAAAAAAGAGACAAAAACGATAACTATTAGCAAAACGTCTGAAAATATGTATTGCTATCCTATTGAATCTCCTTTACTTGGGCAAAATTATTTATCGGAAAGCTTCCTAAATACAATTGCTAAAATTGAGTTGGACCCCGAAAAAGATTCAAGTCTCGAAGGTATGGTTTTTATAAAGGGCGGCGTTTTTGAAATGGGTGGTGATGTAGCATCAGGATATAATGCACAAATTCCCACCGCTTTACCTCAAAATGACGAATACCCAAAACATACAGTTAAAGTAAATGACTTTTACATGGACAAGCATGAAGTCACAGTCAAACAGTTTGAAGAATTTGTAAAAGCAACGAATTATGTAACCGTTGCAGAAATCGATATAAATTGGGAGGAACTCAGAAAACAATTACCTCAAGGAACACCTAAACCTGACGAAGGAAGTCTTAAAGCAGGGAGTTTAATTTTCAACTATTTAGATCAAAATAAACAAACCGAATCCTTAGACCAATGGTGGGTCTTTACACAAGACGTGTCATGGAAAAATCCAAATGGCCTTAATCCAAAACTATCAGAAATTTACAATAATCCTGTAACTCATATTTCTTGGTATGATGCCTTAGCCTATGCAAAATGGGCTGGTAAACGATTACCTACAGAAGCAGAGTATGAATACGCCATGAGAGGTGGTGGTGAAAACACTATGTATCCATGGGGAAACTCAAAAATAGACGTTAAATCTCAGCAAGGAAACTTTTTTCAGGGGGACTTTCCTTATAAGAATACAAAGGATGATGGGTTTGAAAAAGTTGCACCAGTAATGTCCTTTAAACCCAATAATTACGGATTATATGATATTTCAGGAAATGTATGGGAATGGACAATGGATTGGTATAGTGCTACATATTATTTAGATTTAGTTGGCATTCAAAGTCATAACCCAAAAGGTCCAGAGAAAACCTTTGAAATTTACAATCCAAACGCCACCCACAAGGTGGTCCGCGGTGGTTCTTTTTTATGTAATGATTCATGGTGTTCTGGTTACAGAAATGCGAGAAGAATGCGTTTAAGCCCAGATTCTGGTATGGAACATCTTGGCTTTAGATTAGTTAAGGATGTAAAGACACCTTAAGTTTTAGTCGCGACTGGTTTATTTAAATGTCTAAGTCATACCCTCGTGATAAGAAAAACCTAAAGTCAAAACTCACGAAAAGAATTAGCGTGATCTTCATAGTAACAAGTAATAATCTATTCTACAGGCTTAGCTTGGTATACTAAAACCAAAACACATTATGGCAAAATCTTAAACCAAAGCCCATAATTCATGATTTGGCACATTCAAAATTTACTATTCAGTTCATATTTACAACAAAAACCAAAAAATACTAGTTAAACTGAGGGTCTTTAGTTTAAAGCGAATCGTCCAAAATAGAACGAATTAAAATGCTCTAGACCATCGTTTTAAGTCAGTTAAAGCACTTATGTAACTCAGTAACCTTTGTCTTTTTAAAATTTTACGCTCCACTACCGCATATGCGTCTAGGGGTTACCCCCTAGACAATTTGAGGGGAGCTCTCTATTTTCTTCAAAGAGGGCTCGATATAATTTTGTTCCAAACAAAAATCACACAGAACATTAAAACAAATTACAATGAAACAAATTACTTCAATTCTAAAATTTTGTATCGCTTTTTTGGCCTTCATACTTTGTATCAACGTACATGCACAAACAAAACTGCTTGTTAAAAATGGCCAAGCAGCAGGTGATGAATTCGGTACTGCTGTAAGTTT
>NZ_JABSST010000091.1 GCF_013213975.1 Winogradskyella sp. | reverse complement strand
ATCATGAAAATACCTTGACTAATATTTATTAGTTATGAGGTGTGTTTAATAGTTTAGGTGGGAGACAATAACAGATTATATAGATACTACTGAAATAGCACCAATTATAGCCTTTAACAGTAGCTGGGATACCACTTTACCTAAGGATATTTGGGAAATGCGATGTAGTGACTCTAGGGTTATTTGTAATCTTCTAGATTTTAATAATATCTGTTTTGGTTTGAATGTTGAGCCTAGTGGAGACCACGGTAGTTATAATAGTGTATCAGAAACTGAGTTCAGAGTAGGTGGAGCAAGTTGCTTCTTTAAAAGAATTATGTGTGATAACTGTACTGATTTTAATGCTACTACTGGGATTAATGCAAATTATTCTATTTATTTTAAATCCTTGGTGCTCAATTTGTTTGTAACAAATTGAACTTTAAAACTACAGATAAGTAAAATAGGTTTAATTTAAAAATTAGGAAATATGATTCAGTACAAAGGAGCACTTGTTTTAGGTGCCTTAATTGGTGCGACTGCAGGTGTATTGTTGGCGCCAGACAAAGGACGTACAACGAGAGAACACCTTAAAGAAGAAGGTAAAGAAATTAAAGATCAAATATCACAAGACTTTAATGAGGTTAAAGATGATTTATGTAAAGCTGCCAAATCTGGAAAAGATAAGTTTAAAGACGATTTAAAGGATTTTGCGTCTAAGGCAAGTTATAAAACAGAAGCGGCTATTACCTTTTTAGAAAAGCAACTTGCAAAACTCAAAGAAAAGAATAAAACTTTACAACAGTCTAGCTAAAAGTTTTTGAAAATGGTCGCTTTTATTTGTGGCCATTCTTTTTTTAGAATACCATAGCAACAGGTATTTCGTCGGAAACCATCTTTCATTAATTTATTACTTCTAAGAACACCTTCTAATTGAGCGCCTAATTTTTTGACGGCACGCCTCGATTTGGTATTTCGCTCGTCTATTCTAAATTCTACTTTTTCAAATTCTAACGTTTCAAAAGCATATTGAAGCATTAAGAATTTCATATTTGCATTTAACCCTGTACCTTGGAACTCATGGCCAATCCATGTCCAACCAATATGAAGTAATTTATCTTTCCAACTGATTAAGCCAAATCGTGTTGATCCAGCATAGGCGTTTCTTGCTTTGTCGTAAATAATAAATGGGATAATACTTTTATCGCAATATCCATTTACTGCAAACTCAACATAAGCTCTCAGTTTTTCAGGTGAAGAAATATCGGAAGGTGAGTAGTATATTAAGTCTTTCTCTTGGGCAATAGATTTTAAATATTTGTAGTTACTTAAATCTATCAAGCTGAGTTTTACGCGATCGTTTTCTAGGGTTGGCGCTATCATACTAAATCATTAATAAAATCTACATTAACAACATGTGTACCATCAAATGGCAAAAACTTAACCTTAGATCCAAATAACTCAATTGCACGCTCAGACTCTGATTTAATTCTTTCTTCATCTAGATATTCATCTGATGTACCATAAATTAACTTTATGCTTGTTGCTGAATTAAGGTAATTAAAATCAGAAGAGGTTATTTCCTTAGGAATACCACCAGAATGTAGAATTAATTGCGAGCATTGTAGTTTTCGAAATACCATATAGCGCATGGCTACACTGACTCCTTGCGAATAACCCAAAACAATTAGATTCTTATCCTTAGGTATGGCTTCAGCTTCAAAAATGGCATCGAAATAATTTAAAATATTTCGCATCCCAACTTTAGTTTCATCTCTCGTTAGCCAATTAGCTCCAACATGCATTTTAGGTTGTATGTAATATTTACTTGGGGCCTGAGGTGCAATTATATAGTTTTCCTCTGCGTTTAATTCTTTAAAATACTTTAAAAAGTAACGACTTAAATAACCCATACCATGGCATACAAACCATACTGTTTTTGTGTCTTCTGTTAAGTTGTTAAGAGTAGAGTATGAGTTCTTAGTTTGGTAACCTATTTCTTTTTCTTCCGAATTCATTATTCTTGGTAGTTTCAGTATTTTTGTAAATGACAATAAAACTACTCATTTTTCATGCAACAATCTAAAGAAGAATTCTTAGCAAAAATTAATGCTGTTAGTAAAAATACGTTGATGGAAACTTTAGAAATTGAAATTGTAGATTATGGTGCAGATTTTTTGATTGCAAGAATGCCAGTTACCGCTAAAGTACATCAACCAGATGGTATTTTACATGGCGGTGCTACTGCTGCATTGGCCGAAAGTGTAGGTAGTTTTGCTTCTCATATTTTTACCGATTTAGAAAAGTATTTTGTAAGAGGACTGGAAATAACTGCTAATCACCTTAAGAGTGTTGAAAATGGTTTTGTATATGCCAGAGCTACGTTTTTGCACAAAGGAAGAACTACTCAGCTTTTAGATATCAGAGTTACAGATGAAGAAGGTAATTTAATCTCAATCTGTCGACTTACTACGATTTCTTTACCAAATAAGAAATAAAGGAATGACGACCCAAGTATTCTTTGAAACTTTAGAAAAACAGTATAAAAAAAAACTGCCATTTGTAGTTTATAGTAGGCCAATAAATTCAATTATAAAATGCTGGTTGCAGGAAGATAATACCCTTTATACAACCAATGACTTTTCTCAAAGTGGGTTTGTCTTTGCGCCTTTTGATTTTTCTAATCCTAGTATTCTTTTACCTCAAAATGCATGTGCGTTTCAATCCTTAGAAAATCCTGAAATAGCTGAAGTGTCAGAGAGTGATGTGTTGAATATTGGAAATTATGGTAAGGAAGAACATCTTAGTCTAGTACAAAATGGCATAGAATCTATCAAATCTGGGCATCTTGATAAAGTTGTTTTATCGCGAGTTGCAAGTGCAGATGTGAAAAATTCAGAACCTCTAGAAGTATTTAGGCGATTATACTCAACCTATAAAAACGCCATGGTGTATTGCTGGTATCACCCCAAGGTTGGTCTTTGGTTAGGTGCTACACCTGAATTATTATTTAAAGTAGAAGGCCACCTCAGTACCATGATTTCTCTAGCCGGAACGCAACCTTTTAATGATTCCGAAACGGTAAGTTGGACCAAGAAAGAATATGATGAACAGCAAATAGTCACAGATTATATAGTTAATCAAATAGAACCTTTTGCTAGTAAAATTAAAGTCTCAGAGGTTGATACAGTTAAGGCTGGTAATTTATTACATCTTAAGAGTTATATAGTAAGCTCTATTAAGGATAAAGGTCAGCTAAAGGAAATTATTAAGAGTTTACATCCAACTCCTGCAGTATGTGGTTTTCCAAAGCAAAAAGCAAAAGACTTTATACTTGAAAACGAAAATTATGATAGAGCCTATTATACAGGGTTTTTAGGTGAATTGAATTTGAAACAGACTAAACTTAGAAATAATAATAGACGCAATATTGAGAATAGTGCTTATTCTGCCGTTAAAACATATTCAAATTTCTATGTTAACTTACGGTGCGCTCAGATTATAAATAAAAAAGCTTTAGTTTATGTAGGCGGTGGAATAACTAGAGATTCTGACCCAGAAAAGGAATGGAATGAGACCGTAAACAAAACCAAAACTATCGTAAAGGTGCTAAATTAAAATAGAGATATTCCTTATCTTTGTAGCTTAATGAAGCACTCAAAAATTCCCTTATCACAAACTGTTGTTACGTTGTGCAAAACCCATGGTGTTAGGCATATTGTAATTTCCCCTGGCAGTCGAAATGCACCACTTACTATTGGGTTCACTAATGACACTTTTTTTAACTGTTACAGTATTGTAGATGAGCGTTGTGCTGCATTTTTTGCTTTAGGGATTGCTCAACAATTGCAAGAACCGGTGGCAGTAGTTTGTACCTCTGGAAGTGCATTGTTAAACTATTATCCAGCCATTTCTGAAGCGTATTATAGTAACATACCATTAGTTGTACTTTCTGCAGATAGACCAAATTATTTAGTTGACATAGGAGATGGTCAAACAATTAAGCAAAAAAATGTTTATGGAGAGCACGTGATGTATAGTGTTAATCTTAAGTCAGATTTAAAAGAAAATGAGAGACCAGTTCAGGATGAGCTGCCAATAATTAAAACTATTGAAAATAAGGTCGAACGCTTTTTAGGTCTTCAAAAAGATGTTCAAACGTTCAATGAGTCAGAAATACATGAAGCACTTACTTTGGCAAAACTAAAATCGGGTCCTGTGCATGTAAACATTCCTTTTCAAGAACCTCTTTACGAAACTGTAGAAACCCTTTCGATTAATCCAAAGCCTTTTAGACTAAAGGATTTAGTAGAAATAATTGATGAATTTGAAATAAAACATCTGGTCGATATATGGCAGAATGCTAAGCGTAAAATGATATTGGTTGGTGTCTTACAACCTAATTCAATTGAAGAGCGATGGCTGCGAGACATTGCGGATGATGACAGTATTCTAGTATTTACAGAAACAACTTCGAATTTGCATCATCCTGATTTTTTACCAGGAATAGATAAAATTATAGCCCCATTAGATTCCGAAGGTTTTGAAGAATTACAACCCGAAATTTTATTGACTTTCGGTGGTCTTGTCGTATCCAAAAAAATTAAAGCATTTTTGCGCGAGTACAAACCTCAAGAACATTGGCATATAGATTTGTTTAGAGCTAATGACACTTTTTTTGCCTTAACTAAGCATATTAGGCTTTCCCCTAATACGTTTTTTAAGACCTTTTTATCTGAAGTAACACATCACACAAAAAGTAATTACAAAAACACTTGGCTTAAGGTAAGGGAACAAAGAAGGAAAAATCATGACAGGTATTTAGAGCAAATTCCTTTCTCAGATTTTACCGTATTTGATGAGTTGCTAAAGACTTTACCTAATAAAAGTCAGTTTCAGGTGGGAAACAGTTCGGCAATTAGATACACCCAATTATTTCAACTCCGTCAGGATATCTCTGTATTTTGTAATCGAGGAACTAGTGGTATTGACGGCAGTACGAGCACTGCAATTGGATCTGCAACGGTTAGCACACAAAGAGTTACCTTTATAACTGGAGATCTCAGTTTCTTTTATGATAGTAATGCTTTATGGAACAATTACATTCCAAATTCATTTAGAATTGTTGTTTTAAATAATCAAGGTGGGGGTATTTTTAGAATTTTACCCGGGCATAAAAATTCTGAAAATTTTGATACTTTTTTTGAAACAAAACATCAATTAAAAGCTAATCAATTATGTGAGATGTTTGGTTTTGAATACAGGTCAGCAACAAATACGGAGACCTTAAAAGACGGTTTAAACGAGTTTTACAAAGCTTCTGATCGGCCAAAATTATTAGAAGTGTTTACTCCTTCGCGTAAAAATGATGAGATACTTCTCGAGTACTTTAATTTCATTAAGTAAAATTTTAGTTAAATAGTATAAGGGTGTGACTTGCTGATTTTAAGTGTGTCTTAAAAATACTTATCTTTAGTGAAGTTATTAAATAACCTTAAAACAAAATAAAATGAGTAAAAGAGACGAATTAATTGCAAAATATGCTGCAGACTTAAAAGATAAGTGTGGCGTTGATCCAGACATGGATTTGTTAACTAAAGTAACTGTTGGTTTAGGACCTTCAATTTATAATGCTGATTCATCGACAGTTTCAGGTTCTGATGATAGTGAATTAGCTACTGTCAAGAATAACTACTTAATTAAGAAGTTAGGATTAAGTGATAACGATGATTTAGATGTTGCAATCGCTTCAGTAATGAATACATATGGTCAGTCTAATAGAAATAAATATAGAGCTGTTGTATATTATTTATTATGTACTCATTTCAATAAGGCTTCTGTTTACTAATACATCTTGAATTTCACATAGAAAAGCGCTGTAATTTTGATTATAGTGCTTTTTTGGTTTTAGTTGTTTAGGATTAGACTTTAATCAATACTTTTGCAACATGATACAATTAGGTGAATACAATACCTTAGAAATACTAAGAGATACCGATCCAGGTTTGTTTTTGGGTGATGGTGAAGATGGTGAAGTCTTATTACCTAACCGTTATGTACCAGAGAAATTTGAAATTGGTGATATGCTTGAGGTATTTGTTTACTTAGATAATGAAGAACGTCCTGTTGCATCATCGGATAAACCATTAATCACTAAAGGAGAATTTTCCCTGTTAAGGTGTAATCAAGTCAATAAATATGGAGCGTTTTTAGATTGGGGTTTAGTTAAGGAGCTATTCTGTCCTTTTAAGGAACAAGCGTTTAAGATGAAAGCTGGTGGCTGGTATTTGGTGTATTGTTATTTAGATGAAGACACTGAGCGTCTGGTTGCATCGAGTAAAACTAATCGATTTTTAGACAATAGGGAGTTAACAGTTTCAAAGTTTGAAGAAGTAGATTTAATAGTATCTCATCCTTCAGAAATGGGCATGAATGTTATTGTCAATAATAAACACTTGGGTCTAGTTTTTAAGGATGATATTTTTAAGGATATTAGTATTGGAGATCGTTTAAAAGGAATAGTAAAAAAGATTCGTCACGATAATAAACTTGATATTTCACTGAGCCAGATAGGATACAGAAATATAGAACCAAATGCACAGCATATTCTTAAGGTATTAAGCGATAATAGTGGCTTTATTCCACTACACGATAAATCTAGCCCAGAAGATATTAAAGAGCAGCTTCAGATGAGTAAGAAAAGCTTTAAAAAAGCTATTGGCTCTCTCTACAAAGACAGGGTAATTACTATAGATACTAACGGAATAACTCTAAAAGGAAAAGATTGAGAATAGCAGATATTATACTAAAACACTTTCAACCCAGTTTACAGCTTCTTCCACATTTTTAAAAGCTCTTCTATTATATGCAAAGAAATGATTTTCTATTTCAAAAATTTTTTCAGTATATGTACTGTGAGCAACAATAGCATAAGCCTTTAGGTTAGGGAAGGACTGATTAAATATTTTGGCATCGTTAAGGTTAATAGAGTAGGAATTTGCTCTATTGGCTATATAGCCAAATTCTTTTCCTTTAAAGTAATATTTTATAAAGTTTCCAACTTCTTTGAAATTGTTATAATTTATATCTACGCCTTCATTAAAGTGAGTTAAAACGTATTTATTATTAAAGTATATAGTTCCGATCTTGAAATCTTTTTTTTCAAGACTTTTAGTGGTAAGGGGAATACTCATTATTATTTTTTAAGAGCTGCCAAATATACTATGCTTGCATAATAAAAACTAGCAATTTTTGAGTAAAATGATTTTGAATATTTCCGTATTTTTGCTGACAATATAATGACGATATATGAGCCTTATTGATTGGAAGATTGCCAAGTCTTATGAAGATATAACTTATTCAAAATGTAATGGTGTTGCTAGAATTGCATTTAATAGACCAGACGTAAGAAATGCGTTTAGACCAAAAACTACTTCCGAACTTTATGATGCGTTTTATGATGCCAATGAGGATGTAAATATTGGGGTGGTTTTATTGAGTGCAGAAGGGCCATCAACCAAAGATGGAATTTGGAGTTTTTGTTCTGGAGGAGATCAAAAGGCTAGAGGTCACCAAGGCTATGTTGGGGATGACGGTTACCATAGATTAAATATTTTAGAGGTTCAACGATTAATCCGATTTATGCCAAAAGCTGTAATTGCTGTTGTGCCAGGTTGGGCTGTTGGTGGTGGTCACAGTTTACATGTAGTATGTGATCTAACTTTAGCCAGTAAAGAGCATGCAATTTTTAAACAAACAGATGCCGATGTAACTAGTTTTGATGGAGGCTATGGTTCGGCATATTTGGCTAAAATGGTTGGTCAGAAAAAAGCGAGAGAAATCTTTTTCTTAGGACGTAATTATTCGGCACAAGAAGCATTTGAAATGGGTATGGTAAATGCGGTTATACCACATGCCGAATTGGAACAAACCGCTTATCAGTGGGCTCAAGAAATTTTGGACAAATCACCAACATCAATTAAGATGCTAAAATTTGCTATGAATTTAACTGATGATGGCATGGTTGGTCAGCAAGTGTTTGCCGGTGAGGCAACACGATTGGCATATATGACAGATGAAGCTAAAGAAGGACGAGATGCGTTCTTAGAAAAAAGGAAACCTAACTTTCCTAAAAAATGGATTCCTTAATTGTTAGTAAATGAAAGAAATTAGACCATGGTTAAAGGCCATGAGGTTGCGGACACTTCCGTTATCCGTTTCTGGGATTGTAGTTGGGACGTGTTTTGCTTTTTATAATGGACGCTTCAGTTGGTGGGTTTTAGTTTTAGCGATTTTAACTACAATTAGCCTTCAGATTCTATCTAACTTAGCCAATGACTATGGTGATAGCGAAAATGGTGCTGATAATGAAGATCGTGTCGGCCCTCGCAGAGCCGTGCAAAGTGGTGAAATTTCACCAGATGAGATGCTCGATGCTATTAAATTCAACATAGTCGTAGTTATTATTTTAACCTTGTCACTTATAACAGCAGCATTTGGATTTACAAACTTTCAATTCCTGATGCTTTTTGTTTTTCTAGGTGGGATTTCTGTGTATGCTGCATTAAATTACACTATGGGTGACTCACCTTATGGATATAGGGCCTTAGGGGATGTTTTTGTTTTTGTCTTTTTTGGATTAGTTAGTACAATCGGCAGTTATTTGCTTTATACGCATACAATAGATCATGTGATTATTCTGCCAGCAGTTACTCTAGGACTATTAAGTGTTGGGGTACTCAATCTAAATAATATGAGAGATCTTGAAGCAGACGCCAAGGCAGGTAAAATAACCATTGCTGTTAAGCTTGGGAAAATAAAATCGAAGTACTACCATTATATTTTAATTGGTGGCGCTATGGTAGTTAGTATTGTATTTCTTGTACTCTATTATGTTGAGGTGTATAATTTTTTGTTTCTTTTGGCTTTTATTCCGCTGCTTATTCATATATCAAAAATTAAAAAGGCAGTTACACCGGCTGACTTTGATGGGCAGCTTAAGGTTTTAGCATTGTCAACTTTTTTTTATGCCTTATTGATGGGTATTGGTTATATTTTATATTAAATTTAGTTTCACTTTAAGTATTTAATCATGAAAGTTACATTTTACGGTCATGCGAGTTTAGGAATTGAAATAAATGGCAAACATATTTTGGTAGACCCTTTTATTAGTGGAAACGAAAAAGCCGCTAGTATTGATATAGATGAATTACGAGCAGATTATATTCTTGTAACCCACGCACATCAAGATCATATTCTAGATGTAGAAGCAATAGCCAAACGGACAGGTGCAGTAATTGTATCTAATTATGAAATTGTTGTTCATTATCAAAATCTTGGTTTAAACGGCCATCCAATGAATCATGGTGGTTCATGGCAATTTGACTTTGGGAGGGTAAAGTATGTTAATGCTATTCATACGAGTTCTTTCCCTGACGGGACCTACGGAGGTCAACCAGGAGGATTTGTTATAGAGGCCGATAAAACTATTTATATTGCAGGTGATACTGCTTTAACCTATGACATGAAACTCATTGGTAAACAATTTGACCTAGATTTAGTTATTTTACCAATTGGGGATAATTTTACTATGGGAGTAGAAGATGCTATTATTGCAAGTAACTATGTTAAATGTGATAATGTATTGGGTTACCATTATGATACTTTTGGTTACATTGAGATTGATAAACCTAAAGCTAAAGCTAAGTTCGATTCTCAACTCAAAAGCTTAAAACTTTTGAACATAGGTGAGTCTATGATGGTGAAGTAATTATCTCACTTTACTGCGCATCACTAATTTATGAAGCATTCTTGGTGATAGGCGTTTAATGAATACTCCAAACTTCTCGAATTTTCCTATGTAGGCTTCGTATTTCTCCTTTTGGATGGCTTTAATCATCTTTTTCACAAAGATATTAACGTCTAATCCATTTTCGGTCATTTCATCCTGATGTCCCTGCTGGGATCCATCACCTGTTAATGCATTTCTAGCCACATTTGTGTTAACAAATCCTGGACATATCATGGTGACTTTAATATTATCCTTCTCATGTTCTAATCTTAAGGCGTCAAAAAATCCATGTAAGGCATGTTTAGCTCCACAATATGCAGATCGAAGTGGCGAACTAAATTTTCCCATAAGGCTAGAAACAACAACATAATGTCCTGATTGACGCTCTATAAAATGAGGAAGAATAGCCTTAGAGAGACCAATAGTTCCTAAATAATCAACTTCCATTAATTTTTTATCAACGTCTATGGTGGTTTCGATAATTGGCGAGCGTTGACTAATACCACCATTATTAATCAAAAGATCAATAGGACCAAACTGCGAAATGGCTTTATTTACAACTGAAGACATGTTTGTGTAATCTGCCAGGTCCAAGGTTAAAATTTTAATATTTTCAGGCTTCACACATTGGCTTCGTACATTATTGAGTTCTTTCTCTCTTCTAGAAGACAAAATAAGTTGGCAATCTTTTTTTGATAACTCCATAGCCAGAGCTTTACCAATACCACTAGAGGCGCCAGTTATCCAAACTACCTTGTTTTCAAACTTCATTAATCGTCTTTTTAGAATTTATCCATTCATATCTTAAATCACTACTAATTTTTCCCGTTCCGTCATGTTTCCATCCGGGAGGTTTCATTAAATATTGAAAGCGTTCCTTTACGGTTTTTTTTCCACTAAAGGCATCTTTAAACATATAGCACCACTCTAAAAATGCAATTTTAACAGGATTAAAAGTCCTTATATTTTTAACCAAGCCGTAACGTACTTTTTCACTATCTAATTCTGGTTGAAATGTACCAAATAGCTTATCCCAAATAATGAGTATACCTGCATGATTACGATCCAAATATATTGGATTACTTCCGTGATGTACCCGATGGTGCGAGGGGGTATTAAAAATAGCTTCGAACCATTTTGGCAT
>NZ_JABSST010000090.1 GCF_013213975.1 Winogradskyella sp. | reverse complement strand
CACCATTGATAATCGTGGTACCAATCGAAATTATCTTTCATAGTGCTGTCTTTCTCTAAATTTATGAAGTCCAGATATAGCAGGGCTAAAGGTGATGAATTATTAGAGTTTGCTAGACCAAATTCCAAATTGTGATTATTTGCAAGCTTTTAAAAGGTTAATATTCGCTGGAACTGCATACTTGAATAATATTACAGCCACAAACAAATCATCTTCACCGTTAGTATTATACATAAAAAAAGCTATCTGAATGAGATAAGATAGCTTCTTTTGCCGCAATGTTTCTTTTTAGGGACTTAACAGTTTACTTTATGTTTCATTGCCTAAGGAATAAAACAAATGTTATGCCAAAATTTCAAGAGTTATTGGAATTCTATTTAACTGTATTCTTTTACCTTTCCTTCGACCCCATCATAAAATGACTTCATAAAATCAAAATCTTCTTCCATATTATCCGTTGGATAAAATGGTTCCGAAATTTTATTTTGCTTGTTTTTAAAATCTAAGGAAAACATTATTATTGGAACCTTAGCCGTTTTAGCAATAAAATAAAACCCGGTTTTCCATTTATCTACTTTTTTACGTGTACCTTCAGGTGCTAATGCCAATCTAAACTCACCTTCTTTCTCAAATAGCTTAGCGATTTCATCTACCTTATTTTGACCAGATGTACGATCAATTGGTCGCCCACCAATAGCTCTAAAATAATACCCTAAAGGCCATGTGAAGAGTTCCTTTTTACCAATGAAATTCACTTTTATATTAACTATTTTTCTTAGCAACACACCAATGTAGAAATCATGCCAGCTGGTGTGTGGCACCGCAATAATTACAACTTTCTTTACAGTATCCTTTGAGAAATTTGTATTTCCAACAACCTTCCAACCTAATATTTTGAAGTAAACAAATCTAGCTAACCAGCGCATTTTACATTCTTTTGTAAAGTGTCATTAACTTATCTCTACTAATTTTTGATTGCCAGTTTTTACCGAGTGCATTCTCCCATA
The DNA here is from genome assembly GCF_013213975.1 of Winogradskyella sp. Lineage (GTDB taxonomy): Bacteria > Bacteroidota > Bacteroidia > Flavobacteriales > Flavobacteriaceae > Winogradskyella. The sequence goes on along the minus strand of NZ_JABSST010000090.1, from coordinate 10,284 downwards.
ATGGTTCTAAACTCCATGCCACGTCTATCATCTTATCAATCTCGGCGTCATCAAGATCTTCACAAATACCTCTAGGTAGTTCAATACCGTGTTTTTCCTTCATATTTTTGAACATAGCCACTCCTTCTGAGTAGTATTCTTCTAATTGATCAAAAACAATACAATTACCTATGCCGTGCTTTATACCTAACAAGTAACTCAATCCATAACTTAAAGCATGTGCCACACCAACTTGTGAATAGGCAATACTCATCCCACCATGCCATGACGCCATCATGAGTTTATTCTGAGCTTCTTTTTCATTTAAGTCATCTCCCAAAAATATATCTTGACATAATTCAAAGGCCTTCTCACCATAACTTTGGCTAAACGCATTTAAATACGTACCATTAAGAGATTCTACGCAATGAACAAAACAGTCCATTCCTGTATAAAACCATTGGTCTCTAGGCACATTCTTAGTTAGTTCTGGATCTAGAATAACCTGATCAAAAGGTGTATAATCACTATTAATTCCTAATTTACGTTCTGGGCCTGTTAAGATTGTTGTTCTTGAAACCTCTGCACCAGTACCTGATATTGTTGGAATACCTACATGATAAATAGCTGGATTCTTAATTAAATCCCACCCTTGGTAATCTTTGGACTCTCCCTTATTTGTAAGCATTAAGGAAACAGCCTTTGCGATATCCATGACAATACCACCACCAATACCTATAATACCTGAAGGTAATTCACTATACTCAAGAATTATGTCTTCAACATATTTGTCTATTTGAGAGGTCTTGGGCTCTTCTGTGGTTGGAACGTAAATTATTTTATCCCTGTAGGACAACATTATCCTTGAAGTTAACCAATGATTGCCTTTAAAAACATCATCAACATAATATATGAATGGTGCATTACGTCCTTTTCGTTTAGGAGCCAAAATTTCATCTAATTGACTGAAACTTCCACGCCCAAAAACGACTCTTGAGACCATCGGATAATTCTTATATGTCATGTACAATTTTAATCTTTAACAAAAATAAAATTTAACTTGGTATTATCTAGCTATTTAAATAAAATTGAAATTCTTCGGCAAACAATCCAACATGATAACCATCCACTAAGGCGTGATTTACATGTATAGAAACGTTCATTATCAACCTATTATCTCGCTTTTCAAATTTAGAAAACGCCAATTGAGGAATTGATTGTAATTTTCCAGATACAGGTTCCTTATGCCCTGTAAATGTAAACCATGGCAAAGCAGAACAATGAATACAGTCCTGACTATTTACAGGTGGATACAAATCATCAGAATTTAAAATCCTTTGTTTTTCTTTTTTGAACCTATTTAAAAAGATTTCCAAATCTCTATCGTATGCTATAAAAGAAAACCCATAGGTATGATCTGGCCTCGCTATAGTAGCAGATGCATGGATCACATTAAAATCAATGACTTGATCGTCGATAATTCGATATCTAAAATTATCTACTTTATTGATAGCTTTTAAACAATCGTGCAAATATCTCACAAAGAAACTAATGTTATTGTCCTTAGCATATTCATAGGCCATTGTAACATCAAATGGAATGGTTACACCAAAATACGGGTCTTTTAATCCAAGAAAATGAGTATAGAGCTTATGTCTATTCCAAGATGTAATGTTCACTTGCTTCATTGTAAAACATCCAAAATTTCAATTAAATGGTCAATAGTTTTATAGCTTTTTCCATGAGTCTGTTCCTTTGAAATATTTTCATGCTGCCAAGTCGTATGAAATGGTATGTGAATGGCAGAAGCACCAATATTTACCACTGGTAAAACATCAGACTTTAAAGAATTACCTATCATTAAAAATTCTGCTGGATTAATATCTAAATGCAACAACAGTTTTTCATAATTAGCCTCTTGTTTTTCGCTTAATACTTCGATATGATGAAAATATTGCAACAATCCTGATTTTTCTAATTTTCGTTCTTGATCAAGTAAATCTCCTTTGGTTGCTACAATTAATCGATAGTGTTTTGACAATGTAATTAAAACTTTTTCAACACCATCCAAAAGTTCTATTGGTTTATTAATCATGTCCTTTCCAATATTTAAAATTTTTGAAACAATGGAATTTGACACTTGACCGTTGGATACGTCTATTGCCAGTTCAACCATAGAAAGCACAAAACCTTTGACTCCATATCCATAAGTCGATAGATTTTTCATTTCCATTTTAAACAGCTCTTGATCTATTTTGTTTGGAGTTTCATAATGCGAAAGTAATCTACCAACGTCTTCTTCTGCCTCTCTAAAATAGGTTTCGATAACCCATAATGTATCGTCAGCATCAAAGCCGATAACTTTTATATTACTGTAATCTATTTCCACAAACGTTTCACCCTTTCTAAATCTTCAGGAGTATCAATTTCTACACCTTGAATTTGCGTTTCTACCATTTTAATTTTCTTCCCATACTCAAGATAACGAATGCACTCGATCTTTTCAGTTCCTTCAATAAATTGCATTGGTAAAATTGTAAAATCTAATAAGGCTTGCTTTCTAAAGGCGTAAATACCTTTATGCTTAAAGTAACGTGCACCTGCCTCTTTATCTCTTGGAAAAGGTATAGGGCTTCTTGAAAAATACAGTGCAAAATTATTCTGGTCTACAATAACCTTTACAGTATTTGGGTTCTTTATCTCATCCCAATCATTAATTTCTACCATTAAGGAGGCTAAATCAATCGTCTTATCTGCATCATCTTTAAAGACCTCAAGTACTTTTTCTAAACTCTCACGTTCGGTGAATGGCTCATCACCCTGAACATTCACCACAATATCACAATCAACTTCGGCAACAGCTTCTGCAATTCTATCACTACCAGACTCATGTTCTGTTTTACTCATAATAGCTTTACCACCATTTTCAACGATTTCATTAAAGATAATTTTGCTATCAGTTACTACATAAACCTCACTGAATAAGTTAGTGGCAAGCGTGGCTTCATAGGTGCGTAAAATCACCGATTTCCCAGCTAGATTTTGCATGAGTTTCCCTGGGAAACGAGAAGCACTGTAACGCGCAGGTATCATTGAAATGATTTTCATATCACTAATTTGAATAATGTCAAAAATAAAGTTTTAAGTTTTAAGTTATGTACTTTTCAATAAACATATCATCTTTAAAACCGATGAGATACAACTTGTGTTTTGCTCTAGTAACAGCTGTATATAGCCATCTAATATAATCGCGATCTATGCCGTTAGGAAGATAGGGCTGCTCAATAAAAATAGTATTCCATTGTCCTCCTTGAGACTTATGACATGTAATGGCATAAGAGAATTTAACCTGGAGCGCATTAAAATACTTGTTGTTTTTTACTCCTAAAAATCGTTTGTAATTGGACGATTCGTTGGCATAATCCTTGGCAACTTCTTGATATAAGCGATTAGATGATTCATAACTTAAAGATGCACTTTCTGCATTTATGGTATCCAACAGAAGCACTGTCTCAAAAGGTTGCATTCTAGGGTAATCCACCATTTTTACTTTGACTTCGGCAAATTTAAAACCGTACAGTTCCTTGATATTAAAAATCTCCAATACCTCAATGATATCGCCATTGGCAATAAATCCAGCTTCTGTTGTTGCTTTTATCCAAAAATAGTTGTTCTTAACTACCATTAAATAATCCCCAGCCGAGAGTTCACTTTCATTAAATAATATGCGCTCTCTAATCTGCTTGTTATAAAGATTTGCCCGTTTATTACTTCTAACAATTATAGCCGTTTCTTCATAACCTTCATTGCTGTAAGCATCATTAATTGCGTCCATAATCTCATGACCGTCTACAAGGCGTTGGATATCTTTAAAAGTATCCACATTGAATTTAAAGCTTTCAAAAATACCTGAATCCAGTACAGCTCTCAGCTCAGTTGCATTATCTAAAATTCCAGAGTTTTCTTCTTGCCTTACTACTTCATCCAACTCAATAGAAGAAACCGTTTTATTAAAATTGAGACTTAACTTATCTGCATCCAATGCAGGACTTAAATCGGATTTTACAGGCGGCAATTGGGCCTTGTCCCCAATTAATAAAAGCTTGCATTGATGTCCTGAATAGACATATTGCATCAAATCATCTAATAGTGAGCCATTTTCAAATAGTTTTGAATCTGATGGTACATCTGGAATCATAGAAGCTTCATCGACTATAAAAATGGTATTTCTATGTTTGTTAGGTTGCATTACAAATTTTACACCGCCACCCTTTTCTTTTTTAGGAAAGTAGATTTTCTTATGAATAGTAAAGGCCTCTTTTTTAGAATAGTTAGAAATAACTTTAGCGGCTCTTCCTGTTGGTGCTAAAAGCACTGCACTTTTTTTTGCTTGCCATAAGTTAGAAACTATAGTCCCTATAATACTTGTTTTACCGGTTCCTGCATATCCTTTAAGCAAGTATAGCGAATTTGAAGACTTATTAAATACGAACTCAGATAATTGCATTAACACAACATCTTGTTTGCGCGTAGGTGCAAAAGGAAATTTAGATTTTATGAGTGAATAAAAGGCCGAAGCGTTAGAAATCATTGGGTATAAAATTGATAGCAATATACCATTATTATAATTTGGCAAGTAGTGCTTTTTGATATTTTCAATTTTTTATTTAGATAGTTTTTACCAACAAAAAAAAATTGTAGATTTGCGATAGACCTAATTAATAAATTAAGAATATGATCCTTTACATTTTACTTGTTATTGTCTTAACGATTGGTATCGTTTGGTTAATCGATAAATTCGTTCCTAATAAGTTAAGACCAGTTATTAATCTTGTACTTTGGGCTATAATAATATTTTTAGGTTATATTACATTTATGTCGGTTTATGACGAGATTAAATTTAACAAACTAAAAGTTGAACGTTATAAAACAGTGATAGACCGTTTAGTGGATATTAGAGATTCTCAATTAGCATACAAAGAAGTTAATGGCGAATATGCGGGCGACTTCAATAAATTAATAAACTTCGTTGAGAATGGTCAAGTCCCAATTACCCAGCGTAGAGACACTCTGGTTTTAGATGAAGAAAGGACTAAGGCATTTGGTGGTGTTGAAACTATGAAAACCATCACTTTGATTGACACCCTAAGTTATTATACTGTAAAGGACTCTATTTTTAAAGGCGATACACGATATAAAACTATGGCTGATGTTGGTGTTGGTAAGCCAGGCGCTAAATTTAAATTAGAGGCTGGCAAGTTAGACGATATTCCAGTATTCGAGGCTAGTATAGATAAGGCAGTGGTTCTATTTGATCAGGATAAAAATCTTGTTAAGAAAGAAAAAGATGCCTTCTCCATCGCAGGTGTGAAAGGAGAGAGTGTGAAGATTGGATCAATGGAAGAAGTTAACACTAGCGGAAACTGGGGTAAAGATCTTTCAACTAAGGAGTAAATTTTGAAACATAATAACATTAAAGAATTGTCCATTCAAGTTAATTTGAATGGGCTTTCTTTTTGCATTTTAAATAGATCAAGCAATACTATTGAATCGCTCAATTATGTTCCTTTTGAAACAAGGCTTAATCCCTTTGATGCGCTAAATCGTTTAAAAACAGAATTAAGCACTAAAACTGTCTTTTCTGGTGAATTTAGAGACGTTATGATTCTGCATCAGAATGAATTATCTTCATTAGTACCGAAGGCCTTTTTTGATGAAAATAATAAAGCAGATTATCTAAAGTTTAATGCCAAGATTTTAAAGACCGACTATCTTACTCATGATGATCTTGTGTCAAATGACAGTTGTAATGTATATGTTCCGTATGTAAACTTTAATAATTATATTTTCGAGACTTTTGGTGAATTTGTGTTTAAGCATTCTTCAACTTTATTAATAGACACTTTACTTCAGCGAACTAGAGCCTCTGACGAAGCTGAAGTTATTGTCAATGTTAATAGAAATTTTATCGAAGTTGTGGTGATTGAAAATCAAAAACTACAGTTATTCAATACTTTTGAATATGCTACCAAAGAGGACTTCATATACTACATTCTTTTTGTTTATGAACAACTGCAATTAGATGTAGAATCAACAAAGATTAAGGTGCTTGGTATTATAGATCGTGGCGATGATTTATACACCATACTATACACTTACATTAGGCATGTAGAAATACTGCATTTACAATTTAATTACAAATTTGCAGATGCCATTAACACAGAACATCTGCACCATCATTATTTAATCTTAAATTCTTTTTAATGCGTATTATTTCAGGTATCCATAAAGGACGAAAAATACAAGCGCCAAAGAATTTGCCAGTGCGACCAACCACTGATATGGGTAAGGAAGCATTGTTCAATATCTTAAATAATCAGTTCTATTTTGATGAAATATCTGTACTAGATTTGTTCTCGGGTACTGGGAATATAAGTTATGAGTTTGCATCAAGAGGTACGGAAAAAATTCTTGCTATTGATGCACATTATGGTTGCGTTAAGTTCATTAACCAGATATCAGAAAAATTTGAAATGCCTATACAAGCCATTAAGAGTGATGTGTTCAAATTTCTAGATCAGACACATCAAAAGTTTGATCTCATTTTTTCTGATCCACCATACAACTTTGATATAGAGTTATTTCATAAAATTCCACAGGTTGTATTTCAGAATAATTTACTCGAAGATGGCGGCATGCTTATTATTGAGCATTCTAAGCATACAGATTTAAGCCCTATAGAATATTATGTTCAAACAAAATCTTATGGAGGAAATGCTTTCAGTTTTTTTGAGCGGGAGTTATAAAAATTGGTTATGAGTGTCTGCTAACATTTTGAGGAAATTACAGCTCGGGTTACTAATTCTATTAATGTAATCTTTACCATTAATTTTAAACCTTGTAAAGAAGAATGATGAAACATGCTTATTATGCAGCTTGATTATGTAAAGTTTAAATGACACCAAAGTATGAAGCCCTCTCAACCAAGCTCAGAAGCCCTTTATAAAGAATATAACGTTAAAAGCATTAACTGTACTTCAACAAATATTGAGGAAGCCCCATGTTATGCGTTATTCCTATTGAAAACATGACCGAATTAAACAAAAACCATACAACAGAGATGGTTGAAAAGGCTGGATAGCGTAAAATGGATATCGTGTTCAATAAATTTGATCAGTATTATAATATTTATCGTTCAGAAATAGTTAAGCTACAAAATATACACATACCTGAAGACTATAATTCGGCCAGCAAAATTCACTGAAGCCGCATTTCTTATACTATCCAACTAAAAATTCAGATGCCATTAAAGCAGCTATAACCAGTGTTAAAGAGATGTGACTGGGTTAAGAAACTAAAAACGGCTACGAGGTTTGTCATAGTGGTTTTGATAGTGATGGTATCTCGGAAAATGCCCATTGCCGAAGGGGGTGAAAAAATGATAAACTTCTAGGTAATGAAAAAGATGTAGTCTTTTGGTACGTAATTTAGCTGACGTCTAAGTATGATCAAGTTGACGCGTGTATACAAACAGACTTTAGCTATAATCAAAGGGAGCAGAAAACAAAAACCCTTTACAAAAAGCAAAGGGTTTTATTTAAGCAAATCTATAAGCCGAATTCTGTACTTATACTTTAGAAAGTATAGTCCTTATCATTTATCTGCGTTTACTGTTACCAGCAAACTTTAGCTGTCTACCCTCCAACAATCGAACGTGCAGCTCTCAAACGTTGGTATACATGACATTGCACCACATAGAGTTTACCTGATTTCACTACAGCATGACCTGTACATACTTTCTGTTGCACTTTTCCTAACCTTTCGGTTGGTGGTTATTAACCACTATATTGCACTATGGTGTTCGGACTTTCCTCAGAACATTAATTCTCTGCGATAAGGCAATCTACTTGGCATCAAAAGTACACAAATTGTTAATAACTCCTATTAAATTTTAAGCTTCTTAAAGTACTATTTAGAGGTTATTCTTAAATTTGTAATTCAGTCGTTTTTATGGAACATTTTGTAGTATCAGCGCGTAAATATAGACCTCAGACCTTCAAAGATGTTGTTGGTCAGCAGGCCATTACCAATACATTATTAAATGCCATAGAAAATAATCATTTAGCACAAGCATTATTATTTACAGGACCGCGTGGAGTTGGTAAAACAACATGTGCTCGAATTTTGGCTAAAATGATTAATAGTGACGGTACTACAAAAGAAGATGAAGATTTTGCGTTTAATATTTTTGAGCTTGATGCAGCTTCTAATAATTCGGTGGATGATATTAGAAATTTAACCGATCAGGTTAGAATTCCACCCCAAGTTGGGAAATACAAGGTGTATATTATTGATGAGGTGCATATGCTTTCTCAGGCTGCATTTAACGCTTTTCTAAAGACACTTGAAGAGCCACCAAAGCACTGTATTTTCATATTAGCTACCACTGAAAAGCATAAAATCATACCAACAATTCTATCACGTTGTCAAATTTTTGATTTTAAGCGCATAACAGTAACTGACGCTAAAGAATACCTTAAGTATATCTCAGAAGAACAAGGTATTACTGCAGAAGATGATGCTTTACACATTATTGCTCAAAAAGCTGATGGAGCAATGCGAGATGCACTTTCAATATTTGACCGTGTTGTTAGTTTCTCTGGAAAAATTTTAACACGTCAAGCAGTTACTGAGAACCTAAATGTTCTTGATTACGAGACCTATTTTGAGAGTACTGATCTTATTCTAGAAAACAAAATTCCTGAATTATTAGTACAATTCAATGCCATTCTTGCAAAAGGATTTGATGGCCATCATTATATCGCAGGTCTTGCTTCACATTTTAGGGATCTTATGGTTTGTAAAAACCAAGTAACAATTGAACTTCTTGAGGTTGGGGAGGAAACTAAACAAAAGTATTTAGAACAATGCCTTAAAACTTCCAATACATTTCTACTTAAGGGTATTGAACTCGCCAACGATTGCGATCTAAAATATAAGACCAGTAAAAATCAGCGTTTATTAGTTGAACTAACATTAATGCAACTTGCCTCTATCACCTTTGATGGAGAAAAAAAAAACAATAGGCATTTCATAATTCCACCTTCCTACTTCAAGGCAAAGGGTATAAATCCTGTACCAGTTGAACGTCCTAGACCAGTTGAAACGCCAGAGAAGATTGAAGAAACTAAGGAAAAGAAACTTACCGAAACAGAGGTTGTTGGAGTCGCAGAGCCAGTAACGATTCCAAAAATATCTATTGACAAAGCTAGGAAGTCAACATCAGGATTGTCTTTAAAGAGCATTCGCGAAAAGAAAGAACATCAAATAAGACAATTGGATGTTATCATAGATGAAGAAGATTTACCAAAAGAACCTGTAAACCAAGAAGACCTAACAGAAGCTTGGAATGCTTATGCACTGTCCATGAGTAAAAAGGGTGAAAAAATTCTTGCCTCCATACTTCAAATGGACAATCCTAAATTAGAGGGTACAACAATTCATTTAACATATTCTAATAATACCAATAAAATTGAATTAGAACGCGCCCAATATCCACTTTTAGCATATCTCAGAAAGACTCTCAGAAATTTTGATCTTAAATTAAACATTACCGTTAACGAAGAGGTTGCTAAGAAATATGCATTTACACCACAGGAGAAATATGAAAAGCTGAAAGAAAAAAATCCGAATATTGAATTACTTAAAAAAACATTTGGTTTAGATATTTAGTACTATGAGAAAATTACTTGGAATTTTTATTACTCTCATTATTGCATTTACAAGTTGCGAAGGTCGTACGACTCAGAGCCAGGCTTTGTTGGAGGACATTAAGGTATTTAAAGAATCTGTAGATATATCTATAGATATATTTGAACCAGAGACTTATCTAGAACGAGAGACGGATACTATTCTTAGTAACGGTTATCACATTAAGATTAAGACCTATGCAGACATGGACCATAGTGTTTTATTTACAAAGATTAAAGACACCGTAAATTATCAAACCTACTATAGGAATTTTAAGTTTGATATTTTGGTAGAAAAGGATGGTAAAACCATTTATAATAATCAGTTTGATAAACAAAAGATTAATAAACTCTTCAGATTTGACTCAGTTACAAAATCGAATATTGATGATTATGATTTTGATAAACTTGGCGTTTTAAAATCTGTACAATTAAAAGATAGTATGGAATCTTCTAAAGGTATTACAATTGAAGTACTTTATGCTATTCCGGAAACGGATCGCTATTCTTTGCATACAATCTTAATTGATATAAACGGAACTTTAGATATAACACG
>NZ_JABSST010000009.1 GCF_013213975.1 Winogradskyella sp. | reverse complement strand
AAGGAATATTATTATCTTTCAATAAGGTTGAGAAACTTCCCCTATCTTCAGCTAAATCCTAAGATTGGAAACTTGGACCCATAATCTTAACACCATAGCGTTCTAACTTCTCAGCAAGTTTCAAAGCTGTTTGTCCACCAAGCTGCACAATGACACCTTCTGGTTTTTCGTGTTGGATAATATCATAAATATGTTCCCAAAATACAGGCTCAAAATAAAGTTTATCTGCAATATCAAAGTCCGTAGATACCGTTTCCGGATTACAGTTAATCATAATGGTTTCGTAACCACACTCTGATGCCGCTAATACGCCATGAACACAGCAGTAATCGAACTCAATACCTTGACCAATTCTGTTAGGACCAGAACCTAATACAATAATTTTCTTTTTATCTGTTACTGCACTTTCATTTGCTACAAAGACGGTACCGTCTGCCGTTTCCATCTCACTCTCAAATGTTGAGTAGTAGTATGGTGTCTGTGCTTTAAATTCAGCAGCACAGGTATCAACCAACTTGTAAACACGATTAATATTAAATTCGCGACGTTTATTATATACTTGACTTTCTAAGCAGCCTAACATATGAGCAATCTGTCGATCTCCATAGCCTTTTTGCTTAGCTTCTAATAGTAATTCGCGATCTATAGTTTCAATATCGTAGGTTGAGATTTCTTTATGCAATTGGAATAATTCTTCATATTGCTTTAAGAACCACATATCAATTTTAGTAATCTCATGAATACGACTCAAAGGAATACCCATTTCAATGGCATCATATATGGCAAAAACACGATCCCAACTAGCATACTTCAGTTTATTGATAATAGTATCGTAATCTTTATAACCTTTACCATCTGCACCAAGTCCATTTCGCTTAATTTCTAAAGATTGTGTGGCTTTATGAAGCGCTTCTTGGAAAGAACGTCCAATAGCCATCACTTCACCAACAGCCTTCATCTGTAACCCTAAGGTTCTATCTGAACCTTCGAACTTATCAAAGTTCCAACGAGGAATCTTTACAATCACATAGTCTAATGTAGGCTCAAATAACGCCGATGTTGACTTTGTAATTTGGTTACTTAATTCGTCAAGCGTATAACCTAAAGCTAATTTAGCTGCGATTTTCGCAATAGGATAACCAGTGGCTTTACTAGCTAAAGCCGAAGAACGTGACACACGTGGATTAATCTCTATGGCAATGATTTCTTCTTCCTCATCTGGACTAACAGCAAACTGTACATTACAGCCTCCAGCAAAATCTCCAATACTACGCATCATATGAATTGCCATATCACGCATTTTCTGGAAAGTTTTATCTGATAAGGTCATTGCAGGTGCTACAGTAATAGAGTCACCAGTATGAATACCCATTGGGTCCATATTTTCAATGGTACAAATAATAACAACATTATCATTCTTGTCACGTAATAACTCTAACTCATATTCTTTCCAACCTAAAAGTGCTTTATCAATCATCACCTCATGAATAGGTGATATCTCAAGACCTCGTGTTAGCGATTCATCAAACTCTTCTTCATTATATACAATAGATGCTCCTGCGCCACCAAGTGTAAATGAAGCTCTAACACAAAGTGGAAAACCAAACTCTTGCGCAATTTCTTTTCCTCTTAAAAAGGACGTCGCTGGTTCTTGTGGTGCCATGCCAACACCAATCTTGGTCATTAAATCTCTAAATTTCTCTCTATCTTCAGTAATATTAATAGCGTCGATATTAACACCAATAATTTCTACATTAAAGTCTTCCCAAATGCCTTTTTCATCGGCTTCAATACATAAATTCAATGCCGTCTGTCCTCCCATAGTCGGTAATACAGCATCAATTTGTGGGTGTTCTTTTAAAATCTTTATAATCGACTTTGTTGTCAATGGCAACAGATAAACATGATCTGCCATTGAGGGATCCGTCATGATGGTTGCCGGATTAGAATTGATAAGAACAGTTTCAATTCCATCCTCTCTCAACGAACGTAATGCTTGTGAGCCAGAGTAATCGAATTCGCAGGCCTGACCTATGATAATTGGTCCAGAACCGATTAGTAAAATAGATTTTATGTTTTTATTTTTTGGCATGAGATTGTCTTTTGGTTTGCAAAAATAAATATCAATAGGGTATAAAAAAAGGCGTTACACCTAAGCAACACCTTTAAAATATTAACAATTGTTAATCATTATTTTTTATGTCTTAATTCTGAAGATACAGACAATTTCTTTCTTCCTTTAGCTCTTCTACGTGCTAAAACTTTTCTTCCGTTTACAGAAGCCATTCTTTCTCTAAAACCGTGCTTGTTTCTTCTCTTTCTTTTTGACGGTTGAAACGTTCTTTTTGGCATGTCTTATCTTTTTATAATCTTTTTTATCGCTTTTGCTTTGGCTTATTCCAAAACTGCGTGCAAATATACAACAAGTTTTTACTTTAGCAAGCTTCAAAATAAAATTATTTCTATAGAAATTTATTAACTTTGCCCACCTTAAAAAATAATCTGAATATATGTTCAATAAAAATATAAAATTAGTTCTTGCAGGTTTAATAATTGCATTTGCAGTCTACCAATTTACCGAAGGTTATATCGGTAATGGTATAATGTATATCCTGTTATCCTTAGTATTCATTTTCTTATACTTTAAAAACGAAATGATATTATTGGCCTTCTTTAGACTGCGTAAGCAAGATTTTGCCGGCGCCAAAAAGTGGTTAGATAAAATTAAAAACCCTAAAGGAGCTTTAGTTAAGAAACAACAGGGGTATTTAAACTACCTTAATGGTATTATGGTGTCGCAGTCCAATATGAATGAAGCTGAAAAATACTTTAAAAAAGCGATCGATTTAGGATTATCTATGGATCACGATCTTGCTATGGCAAAATTAAATCTTGCAGGTATAGCTTTTTCAAAGCGAAGAAAACAGGAAGCTCAAAAATTACTAGCAGAAGCTCAACAACTTGATAAGCGTAATATGTTGACTGAGCAAATTAAAATGATGAAGCAGCAGATGAAAAAAGCCTCAATTCCGAAACAGCATTACGGACAACCAACTTCGGCGAGACAGAATCGAAGAAGTAGACGATAAAAAAAAAGGCTTGAATATATTTCAAGCCTTTTTTTCTATTTATAGTACCCTTCTTTAGGAATCTCTATGGTATATTTTTTTCGTGATTTATTATTGAGATGACGTTCTCTCAACCAAGGGTTATGAATCTTAAGAATTTTATAATTTATTCCAAAGCTCTTAGCAAAAGTTGAAAAATCAGTTACCGCTGTATCAACTTCCACTTTATAAGTTGGAATATAATTATACAAGTCTCCAGTATTAAAATTAAAGCCATAGGTAGATGGGTTGTTCAAAATTTCCTTCAGCGCAACAATTCTAAACATGTAACGACCTGTTTCTTCACCTAAAAGCAAATCGTAATAATCACTAACACCTTGCTCTTTTAAGCGTCTAGAAATACCTGCATTACCAGCATTGTAGGCTGCAGCTGCTAAAGTCCACGATCCTAACTCTTCTTTCGCTTTCTTCAAATATTTACATGCAACTTCTGTAGCCATTTCCAAATTATAACGCTCATCTACATTAGCATTAACCTCTAACCCATTCTCTCTTGCAGTTGTTTTCATGATTTGCCAAAACCCTCTCGCACCAGCCGGAGAAACAGCATTTGTAAGACCACTTTCTATAACAGCTAAATACTTAAAATCTTCAGGAACACCATTTTTCTTCAAAATAGGTTCAATAACAGGAAAATACTTTTGAGATCGTTTGAACATTAATAAACCATTAGACTGCCAATATGTATTGACTAGTAATTCTCTATCCATACGCTCAAAAATATCAGGATTCTCTACAGGTACCATTTCCCCGGCAAAGTTTAATCCTTCAGGCATCTCTAAGGCATATACATTATAATCATTAACAATAGGCGTTTCTTTTCCAAAAGTTTCATCGGAAGGTGCTTTCTGCATCGAAAAGATAAAAAGTCCAGAAACACAGACCAATCCAACAGCGGCTAATATATTTTTAAAAATGTGCATGGTATTATTTTTTTTAAATGTAATAAACTATTTAATTCTTTCAAATTCAAGACTCTATAAGTTTTGGTAGGTTTTCATTAAACCATTTATACTTATTGATGATCATAATATGAGTGCCTCCTTTTATAACAATACAATTGCCCTCACAAGAATACGGAAACACAATGTCGTTATCACCATGAATATAAATAGCATCTGGATGCGGCTCTTCTTGTTCCCAACACACAACTTGTTTTATCGCCCAATCCAAATAAGTTTTATCACTGACAGAGAGGTACTTTTTATATAAGTCAATACGCTTCTTTATTGTCTCACCAAAAGCATATTTTGCCAATAAATCAATATTTCCTACAAGCTGGGTTGGTAATATTTTATAGGCTTTGGTATGTTTTAAAAACTTTAAACGTTTAGGTAATTCATGATGGGTTTTAACACTGGATACAACAAAGAGATTTTTTAGGTTTAAAAAATGGCTCATCTCCTGAACTAATATGCCACCAAAGGACACCCCCAAAAGTACTATATGATCATGTTTAACGAAGCTACACATGCGCTTCGCATAATCTTGCAAGGACTCGTCTTTATTAGGGATCTGCCATTCTAACCAATGTATTTGGTAAGCAGATTCCGGTAACTTTATATACTCAAATATGCTTGGGTTTGCAGCCATACCAGGCATAAGATAAACATGGGTTTTAGTCGAGTTCATGAGTCAATTTTTAGCAAGGCTATTTTTGATGCCACTTATGCGCCAATCACCTATACTTAAAGGTTTTAAAAGCAAACACTTACAACTCTCGTTGATTTTTTGTACCTTTGCACTGCAAAATTACAGAAAATGTAGTATCTACTTGCCAACCGCTAACTTAAAAAACAAAGAAAATTATGACTGAAACTGCTGAATTGATTGATAATGACTTTCTGCGTCAATATGAATTAAAGGTTGAAAATGATATGGCTGTTATAGAATATTCTTTACAAGAGCGTAAAATATTTTTAACAAAGATGATTATTCCTGAAACAATTAAATCCCTCGAGTTTGAAAAAGAGTTTTTAGCTATGGTATTCGATGATATTAAAGATCGTAATATCAGTATGGTGCCAACAAGTCCAGAGATTGCAAAATTTGTAAGAGGAAATAGAAAATATAAGCGAATGCTACCTGTTGGTATTCGCATATAATTGAAAAAGAAATAAATTAAAAACCCGAAACTGTGATAGTTTCGGGTTTTTTGATTTAGGATACTAGTGTTTTTATAAATTCAAATCTCACCAATCCGTCGTCATCAATAGTAGTGAGTTTAACCTCATGAAGTGTATTTACAAGTTCGGGATTCCAAGGTGTTTTTACTTTAACATAGTTTTCGGTAAAGCCATGTATATAGCCTTCTTTGTTTTCGCCTTCAAACAAAACGGTACGTTTAGAACCTAATTGTTGCTCATAATAAGCACGACGTTTTTTAGCCGATAAACCACGTAGCATTTTGCTACGTTTTGCTCTCACATTTTTAGGCACTACACCTTCCATCTCTGCAGCCTCTGTATTATCGCGCTCAGAATAAGTAAACACATGCAAATAAGAAATATCTAACGTGTTTAGGAAGTTATAGGTTTCTAAGAAGTGTTCATCTGTTTCACCAGGAAATCCTACAATAACATCTACTCCTATGCAAGCATGTGGCATTACCTCCTTAATCTTACTTACACGATCTGTATATAATTCTCTCAAATAGCGACGCTTCATCTTTTTTAAGATGTCATTGCTACCACTTTGTAACGGCACATGAAAATGCGGCACAAAAGCTCTTGATTTAGACACTAAATCAATAGTCTCATTTTTTAGAAGGTTTGGCTCTATTGAAGAAATACGTAAGCGCTCAATACCTTCAACTTTATCTAACTCAGTCACTAAATCTAAAAAAGTATGCTCATGTTTTTTATTTCCAAATTCACCTTTCCCATAATCACCAATATTGACACCAGTTAACACAATCTCCTTTATACCTTGTTCTGAAATCTCTCGAGCGTTCTTCAGTACGTTTGTCATGGTATCACTTCTGGAAATTCCTCTAGCTAAAGGAATGGTACAGTAGGTACATTTATAATCGCAGCCATCTTGAACTTTCAAGAATGCTCGTGTTCTATCACCAATTGAATAACTTCCAACATAAAAATCGGCTTCTTCAATTTCACAGCTATGTACTTCGCCAAAATGGTTTTTGGAAAGGTCGTTAAGATAATCTGTGATTTTAAATTTTTCAGTAGCACCCAAGACTAAATCTACACCATTAACATCAGCTAACTCTTCCGGCTTAAGCTGTGCATAACAACCAATAGCAGCAACAAAGGCGTCAGGATTTACCTTTTGAGCTTGCTTCACAATGGTTTTAAAGCGTTTGTCAGCATTTTCAGTAACGGAACAGGTATTAATCACATAAATATCCGCTGTTTCACTAAAGTCTACACGCTGAAAACCCTCATCTTTAAAACTTCTTGCTATTGTAGAAGTTTCAGAGAAGTTAAGCTTACAACCTAAGGTGTAAAATGCGACTTTTTTTGTTGGGTTCATTCTTGTATTTTTACCAAGTTGGCAAATTTACAACATATTAGTTATATGCTAAAACTCATAAGATTTCCATTCTTAATTTTTGTCCTTCTATACGCTTGCAAGTCAGAGACAACTGCCAGCAAGGATCAACTTGTTTTTAGATATAATGAGCATAAGAATATTGGATCTTTGGATCCTGCATTCTCTAAAGACCTGGCTGACATTTGGGCTACACATCAGCTTTTTAATGGCTTAGTACAAATGGATGAACAGCTTAATGTAAAACCATGTATTGCTAAAAGCTGGACGGTTAGTGATAGCGCCACAACCTACACATTTATTTTAAGAGATGATGTAAACTTTCATGAACACGAGCGTTTTGGTAAAGATTCTACAAGACCGGTTAAGGCCTCTGATTTTGTTTATAGCTTTAAACGATTACAAGACAAAACCTTAGCTTCGCCAGGAAGTTGGGTATTGAATAAGGTTGATCATTATTCAGCAGTTAACGATTCCATTTTTGAGATTAAACTAAAACAACCCTTTCCAGCTTTCCTTGGACTACTTACCATGAAATACTGCTCTGTAGTACCAAAAGAAATTGTATCGCATTACGGCAGTGACTTCAGATCTCATCCAATTGGAACAGGACCTTTCAAATTTAAACGATGGGAGGAAAATATTAAGCTCGTTTATAGACGAAACAATAATTACTTTGAAGTCGATAGCAAAGGACAACAATTGCCATACCTTGAAGCTGTAGCTGTAACCTTCTTGCCTGATAAGCAAAGTGAATTTTTGCAATTTGCACAAGGTAATATCGATTTTGTTTCTGGTCTCGATGCTTCGTATAAAGACGAAATTCTTACTAGTGAAGGGCAATTACGTGAGCTGTATAAAAAGGATGTAAACATGATTCGTGGTCCATATTTAAATACAGAATATTTAGCCTTTTATATGGAGTCCGATGTCAATGAATTACAATCGCAAAAATTGAGACAAGCTATAAACATGGGGTTTGATCGCGCTAAAATGATGACCTATTTACGAAATGGTATTGGTATACCAGCTAATGGTGGGTTTATACCTAAAGGACTACCAGGTTATGATAACGCTATTGGATTTTCATATCAACTAGAAAAAGCCAAAGCTTTGGTCTCCGAATTTAAAGACGATACTGGCATTCAAAATCCAGAAATCACCTTAACGACTACAAGTAATTATCTGAGTTTTTGTGAGTTTATTCAACGTGAGATTCAGAAAATAGGCATTGAAGTTAATGTAGATGTTATTCCTGCTTCAAGCTTAAAAGATGCGAAAGCCAATGGTCAATTAGATTTTTTTAGAGCGAGCTGGATTGCTGATTATCCTGATGCTGAGAATTATTTATCACTCTATTACAGTAAAAATTTTGCTCCAAATGGCCCAAATTATACCCATTATTCAAATACTGAATTCGATGCACTTTACGAAGCGTCGTATTTAGAAACTGATATTACAAATCGCGAAGCGCTTTACACTAAGATGGATTCCTTAGTTATGGCAACAGCACCAATAGTGCC
The DNA here is from genome assembly GCF_013213975.1 of Winogradskyella sp. Taxonomy (GTDB): domain Bacteria; phylum Bacteroidota; class Bacteroidia; order Flavobacteriales; family Flavobacteriaceae; genus Winogradskyella. The sequence continues at coordinate 44,934 of NZ_JABSST010000009.1, read as the reverse complement.
TTTATTCTATGATGAAGTGGTCCGTTTTACTCGAAAAGACGTAAAAGGACTTGGTATTAATGCTACCAACCTACTAGAGCTTAAAAACGTTAAAAAACACTAAAACTTCTCAAAATAGTACAAATCGTCTCCACCCTCACCACGAGATCGTCTTGATGATAAATACCCAGAAGTTAACTCCTCATTTAAGAAAAAAGAAAAGTCATCACCACGACTATTAATAGGTTCGTTAAGAGATGTAGGCACTTGTTCCGCATCTTGAGAATTTAAATCGTAAACATAAATATCTAAACCTCCTTTGCCACCTCTGCGATTTGAAGTAAAATAAAGCTTGTTATCTGCACTAATGAATGGGAATATTTCTGTACGAGAAGAATTGATAGTTTCTCCCAAACTTGTGATTTCTCCATAAGTCTTATGATCAGTAACCGACACCTTATATAAATCCGATTTTCCTTTTGTGCCTTTTATATCTGAAATAAAATATAAGGTGCTTCCATCTGGACTTAAAGCAGGATGTGCAAAATTATTATCGGGTTTACAAAATGCTAAGGTCTCAAAATTGGTCCAACCTTGTCCTTCGACATATTCTGCACGTTGTATCTGTAAATTATAGGTCTCAATGCCTTTCAGTTTATTAGTACCTTTCCCTTGATGATTTGTGGTAAAGTACATGTATTTTCCGTCCTTGGAAAAGGTTGCTGACGACATATTAAATCGGCCTAACTCAGTTTTCACCACAGGTGTTTCATTTTCAATCGCACCATCGTCACGCAATGGTGCCTCGTACATTACATAAATAAAGCCATCATATTTATCTTTGATTGGTCGACCGCGTTTTGTTTTTAAATTATGACTAAAAAACACCTTTTCTCCAACCACGCGTGCTGCAAAATGGTCGAGTTGTGTATTGAGTTTAAGATTCTTGACAGTTACATCTTCACTTTGAGTAAATCCGTAGGTCATAATAAACGTAAGTAGTAGTGTAAATTTGGTTTTCATAATGTTTTAATCTCTTCTGTATTGTTTCGTTTCTTCAAACACGTGTTCTAATATGGCTTTATCCTTGTCTGTAAATTCTTCTTTACGCCTCGCCATGACTACTTCTGCAACTTCAAAAGCTTTATTAGTTTTAAAGGTTACAAATCCGCTATGGCCTCCCCAAGAAAAACTTGGTATAAAATTTCGAGGGAATCCACTTCCAAAGATATTAGCACTTACACCAACAACTGTACCAGTATTAAACATAGTGTTAATACCACACTTACTGTGATCTCCCATCATTAAACCACAAAACTGCAACCCTGTTCTTGCAAATCCACCAGTTTCATAATCCCAAAGTCTAACTTCAGCATAATTGTTCTTTAAGTTAGAGTTGTTAGAATCAGCACCCATATTACACCATTCTCCTAAAACTGAGTTCCCTAAGAAACCATCATGGCCTTTGTTAGAATATCCAAATAGTACTGAATTATTAACCTCTCCACCTACTTTACTAAAGGGTCCAACTGTAGTAGGACCATAAATTTTAGCGGCCAATTTTATAGTAGCATTATGGCACAATGCAAGCGGTCCACGAACAACGCTACCTTCCATAATTTCCGCATCTTTACCTATGTATATTGGACCTGAACTCGCATTTAAGGTCACAAAATTTAACTTAGCACCTTCCTCGATAAAAATATTTTCTGGGTTAATGGTATTTACCGTTGCTGGTATAGCTTCTGAATTTCGATTTTTTGTAATGAATTTAAAGTCTTCTTCGATGGCTTCTCCATTTTTAGAGAAAATATCCCAAGTATGTTCTATTTTAATTATATCGCCTTCAAAATCTATAGCTTCAAAAGCTGAAAAATCCATAACCTCTTCTCCTTCTGTGGCAAAGAATGCTATAACATCTTCATCCTTAAATAAAGCTTGATTATGCGATAAATTTTTAACCAAAGCCACAACCTCAGCATTGGGAAGAAATGATGCATTAATCATAATATTTTCGGCCATTTCTACCATTGGAAACTTATCGGCTAAGTAATCTTCCGTCACAGTGGTAGTCGTATATTCTAAATAGGACTCCCACTTCTGACGAATGGTTAGTATTCCAACTCTGATGTCCGCAACTGGTCGTGTATATGTAAATGGCAGAAGGTTGTTCCTGTACGGACCGTCAAATAAAATATAATTCATGCTAAGGTTTTCCTTTTGTACTGATCAAAAGTAGGGTAATTGGAGAAAACAAAAAAGCCTTTCTGATAACAGAAAGGCTTTCTCGTTGATGTGCAAGCTTAGCTTATTTCTTAAACTTAGCGTATTTGTTTTTGAATTTATCAATACGACCAGCAGTATCTACTAATTTAGATTTACCAGTATAATATGGATGAGATGTTCTAGAAATTTCCAACTTTACTAGTGGATATTCAACACCATCTACTTCTATAGTCTCATTTGTATCTGCAGTAGATTTGGTTAAGAAGATATCATCGTTAGACATATCTTTAAATGCTACTACTCTATAATTTTCTGGATGTATTCCTGCTTTCATCGCTAAATGCTTTAGTGTATTTCGATTTTTTCGAGGTGCAAATTTAAGTATTTTTTAGAAATTTACAATCTTTTTAATAATTTTTATTTTATCAATTGCTGTAACAAATCTCTATCTTTGAGTACTAACTATTCGATTAACTAAAAAACACGAGCTTTATTATGGAAAAATCAATTAAATCATCAGCTACGCAATACGGTCTTTACCTAGCTTTAATCCTAAGTTCATTTACAATTATTGGATATGCCGTTTACTTAGACCTTTTTACACAATGGTGGTTCGGAATTTTGCAATTACTTCTAGTTATTATTTTTGGAGTAGTTTCCGCTGTTAAAGCAAGAAGTATATCAGGTGGTTTTATTTCCTTTAAAAATGCATTTACAGCATTTTTTGTAACAGTAGCGATTGGTATTGTTATACCTGCTTTAATTGGCTTAGTAATATTCAATTTTGTAGATCCCGAAGCGGCAACAATTTTACAAGAAAAAATTATTGAATCACAACTTCAAATGATGGAAAACTTTGGTGCACCGCAAGCATCGATTGATGAGGCCTTAAAGCAAATGGAAGAACAAGGAAGTTTCTTTTCAGTCGGCAACTCATTCAAATCCATTGCATACCAGCTATTAGGATTTAGTATTGTTGGACTTATCGTAGCGCTTGTGGTTAAAAAAACAGACCCTAATGCTGCTTAAATAATTTCTTTATTTTTGGAGTCTATATTAGACAACGCATTTCTATGGATATATCAGTAGTTATACCACTACTAAACGAGAAAGACTCTTTAAAAGAATTGCACGATTGGATTGTATCTGTGATGCAATCCAATTCGTTTTCTTATGAATTACTTTTTATAGACGATGGTTCTACTGATGAATCTTGGCAAACCATAACTGAACTATCTCAATCCAATCAAAATATTAAGGGCATAAGGTTTCTAAAAAACTTTGGTAAGTCTCAAGCACTTCATGCTGGTTTTGAGAAAGCTTCGGGTAATGTTGTTATTACCATGGATGCCGATTTACAAGATAATCCAGAAGAAATACCAGAATTGTATAAAATGGTCATTGAAGAAGGTTATGACCTCGTTTCTGGATGGAAAAAGAAACGTTTTGATTCTGTTATTTCAAAAAATCTCCCATCAAAGCTATTTAATTGGGCAGCCCGACGAACGTCAAAAGTAAAACTAAACGACTTTAATTGTGGTCTAAAGGCTTATTCTAATGAAGTAGTTAAGCACATTGATGTGTATGGTGAAATGCATCGGTACATACCTGTACTAGCTGAAAATGCTGGTTTTGGCAATATTGGAGAAAAAATTGTTAAGCATCAAGCACGAAAGTATGGACGTACAAAATTTGGTATGAATCGCTTTATTAATGGATTTTTAGATCTTATTTCCATTTCCTTTATTTCTAGGTTTGGTAAACGCCCAATGCACCTTTTTGGCTCTTTAGGTGTACTTATGTTCTTCATAGGATTTGGTTTTGCTTTTTACTTAGGAATTGACAAGCTTTTTATAAATCCAACAGGACGCCTCATCACTGATAGACCTCAATTTTATATTGCCTTAGCCACGATGATTATTGGCTCGCAATTGTTTATTGCTGGCTTTTTAGGGGAACTCATTCTTAGGTCTAAGCGCCAACAACAACGCTATTTTATTCAAGATACTTTAAATATCGATTGATCTTCATATTATTTTTAGGTAGATTAAACTATGCTATTTCAGATTGTTTAAATTTGTAGCGATCTAAATTTTAACTCATGATTCATATTAAACCTGAAATTCTAGACCGTGTGAATTCTTGGTTAACTCCAAGTTTTGACACTGATACACAAGCTGCTATAAAACATATGATTGCTTCCGATCCTAAAGGTCTAGAAGAAAGTTTTTATAAAGACCTTGAATTTGGAACAGGCGGAATGCGTGGTATTATGGGATTAGGCACCAACCGTATTAATCAATATACACTCGGAAAAAATACCCAAGGCCTAAGTAACTATTTAAAACAGGCGTTTCCTGGCGAACAGGTAAAAGTAGCTATTGCTTACGATTGTCGCCATAATAGTGACACCTTTGGTAAGGTTGTAGCAGATGTATTTTCTGCCAATGGAATTATGGTTTACTTATTTGAAGATTTAAGACCTACACCAGAATTGTCATTTGCCCTAAAACATTTAAATTGCCATTGTGGTATTGTTTTGACCGCATCGCATAATCCACCAGAATATAATGGTTATAAGGTGTACTGGCAAGATGGTGGACAATTAGTACCACCACAAGATGGAGAAATCATTGCAGAGATTAATAAGTTAGATTATTCAGAAATTAAGTTTGACAGTAATTCAGACTTAATTCAATACATAGGAAAAGACATTGACGATGTGTTTATTTCCAATTCTGTAAAAAATGGAAGTTTTGATACCGCTTCTGAAGCACGTGAAAATTTAAATATTGTATTTACCTCTTTACATGGTACTTCAATAAAGTCTATTCCTGAGACTTTGAGTCGTGCTGGATATACCAATGTCAATATTGTGGAGGAACAAAAAGATCCTAATGGAGACTTCCCAACTGTGGTATCACCAAATCCAGAGGAAACCGAAGCTCTTAAAATGGCAATGGAATTGGCTGAAAAAGTTGGTGGAGATATTGTAATTGGTACAGATCCAGATTGCGATCGATTGGGTGTTGTAGTTAGAGATTTAGACGGAGAACTAGTAATTCTTAATGGAAATCAAACCATGATTATTATGACCGATTTCCTTTTAAGACAATGGAAGAATGCTGGTAAGATTAATGGTAATCAATTCGTTGGTTCTACCATTGTGTCCACTCCAATGATGTCTGTGCTTTCAAATGCCTATGGTGTTGAATGTAAAATTGGTCTAACAGGTTTTAAATGGATTGCCAAAATGATCGTCGACTTCCCTGAACTCGATTTTATTGGTGGTGGTGAAGAGAGCTTTGGATTCATGGTTGGTGATTTTGTCAGGGATAAAGATGCCGTAACTTCCACCCTATTAGCTTGCGAAATTGCTGCACAAGCAAAAGCAGAAGGTAAAACACTCTATGAGAAACTTATCGATTTATATTTGGAGCATGGCTTCTATAAAGAGCGTTTAGTATCCTTAACAAAGAAAGGGATTGAAGGTGCTCAGGAAATCAAGCAGATAATGATCGATTCTAGAGAAAATCCTTTTAAAACTGTTAATAGATCTAAGGTGGTTAGAATTGAAGATTATCAATTATCCGTTGCGAAAGATATGCTAACAGGAAAAGAAGAAGCTATAGACATTCCGAAATCCAATGTTCTTATTTACTATACTGAAGATGGTAGTAAAATAGCTTTGAGACCAAGTGGTACAGAGCCAAAAATAAAATTCTATATCAGTGTAAATACAGAACTTGACAATGTGTCTGATTTTCTAAAAACGGAGCAGTTATTGGAACGTAAGATTGATGCTATCCTTAAGGATATGAATTTATAGTCAATGAATTATATAAAAAAGCTTTCAAGATTTATTATCCCATACAAACGTTATGGGATTTTAAATATCATATCAAATATTTTCTATGCGCTCTTTAGTACACTAGCCATGGTGTCGTTAATGCCAATGATTAATGTATTATTTGGAGAAGGCAAAAAAGTTACTGTTAAACCAGAGTATAAAGGTTTTACAGATTTAAAGGAATATCTGGAAAGTTCCATGAATTATTTTATAACATCAACCTCTGATGAGTTTGGCCCACAGCGCTCTCTGTTGTATATGATAATTCTGATAATTTCGCTCTTCCTTCTTAAGAACTTATTCAATTATTTAGGTCTTTATTTTATAACCTTTCTAAGAAATGGTGTACTGAAAGGACTTCGAAATGAAATTTATGACAAGGTCTTAACCTTACCTATTTCCTATTATTCTGAAAAGAAGAAAGGAGATATTATCGCTCGAATTTCGGGCGATGTGAATGAAGTTAAAAATTCTTTGCTTGCCATTTTAGAACTAATAGTTAAAGAGCCACTAACTATTTTATTTGCAATTATTGCCATGTTTACAATTTCTGTTAAGCTGACAATTTTTGTATTTCTTTTTATTCCAATTTCTGGTTTTATCATTTCAAGAATTGGAAAAAGTCTCAAGAAAAAATCCAATCGTGTACAAACCGAACAAGGTATTTTCTTATCTACATTAGAAGAGACTTTAAGCGGACTTAAGGTTATTAAAGGGTTTAATGCACAAGACCGATTCAATAAGCAATTTCAAGAATCTACAAACCGATTTTATAGTTTTTCTAACAAATTGATGAATCGACAAAACTTAGCATCGCCAACCAGTGAGTTTTTAGGTATTGTTACAATTGCAGCGTTACTGTGGTATGGCGGGTCTATGGTTTTAATAGAAAAAACCTTAACGGGAGGTGCCTTTATCACTTATATGGCGCTAGCTTATCAAATATTAACTCCTGCAAAGGCTATTAGCAAAGCAAGCTACAAAGTAAAAGCTGGCAATGCAGCTGCAGATAGAATTTTAGAAATATTAGAGACAAGATCACCATTGGAAGACGGACCTGATGCGATAACAAAACAGGACTTTAGCTCTGACATTTGTATAGACAATATTTCATTTAAATATGAAGAAGATTTAGTACTCAAAAACTTTTCGCTGACAGTGCCAAAAGGCAAAAGTGTAGCTTTAGTTGGCCAATCCGGAAGTGGAAAAAGTACCATCGCGAATTTGGTAACGCGTTTTTATGATGTTAATGAAGGTTCAATAAGTATTGATGGTAATGATATCAAAACGCTAACAAAACATTCCTTACGCAATCTAATGGGCATTGTAACTCAAGACTCTATACTGTTTAACGATACTATTAAAAACAATCTTCTTTTAGGTAAAGAAGATGCAACAGAGGACGAAGTTTTAGAAGCTCTTAAAATCGCCAATGCTTGGGAATTTGTAAAAGAATTACCACAAGGCATCAACACAAATATTGGTGATTCTGGTGGTAAATTATCTGGAGGACAGAAACAGCGCATAAGTATTGCTAGAGCCGTCTTAAAGAATCCTCCAATTATGATTTTAGATGAAGCCACTTCTGCCCTAGACACTGAAAGTGAACGTCTAGTGCAAAATGCTTTGGAAAATATGATGAAAAATAGAACATCTATAGTTATTGCACATCGTCTTTCAACCATTCAAACTGCCGACCTTATTGTGGTCATGCAAAAAGGTGAAATTGTTGAGCAGGGCACACATTCTGAATTACTCGGTAAAAATGGTGCTTATAAAAGATTAGTTGAAATGCAAAGTTTTGAATAACACTAAAAACCAAAATAAATTGAAAAAGGATGCACCAATGGTACATCCTTTTCTTTTTGTTACCAGATTTGGGGACACTGATAACAATTATAGGTTAAGCTGAGTCAAACATATAATAAATAATGTAGTTAAACAAGAAAAAAGTGCTTTTTATCGTATTTTTATGCTTTTTATCGATATAAAATATTATAAATAATTGGTTATCAACTACTTATTAAATTCTATGAATTTTCAACAATTTCGATGATTAAACTTTTATTAATTTCATAAGTCTAATTACAAAAGTATTTTACTTGACAAACGAATCGGATTTCATACTACGACTTCAAAATCCTAAATCTAAAGAAGCTGCTTTTAGAGAATTACTGAGTCTCTATAAAGAGCGTCTGTATTGGCATATCCGTAAAATTGTTATTTCGCATGATGATGCTGATGATGTTTTACAGAATACCTTTATTAAAGTCTATCGAAGTATCGATAAGTTTAAAGGAGATAGCAAATTATATTCATGGCTCTACCGCATTGCAACAAATGAATCCATTACTCATATCAATAAAAATGCAAAGCGCTTACAAATTTCTAATGAAGAACATCAAAACAATGCCATTAATAATTTGACTGCTGATGTTTATTTTGAAGGAGATGCTATACAGCTTAAATTACAAAAAGCCGTTGCAACTTTACCACAAAAACAACAGTTAGTATTCAATATGAAATACTTTGATGACCTAAAGTATAAAGAGATAGCCACCATATTAGAAACTAGTGAAGGTGCCTTAAAAGCGTCTTATCATATAGCAGTAAAAAAAATAGAATCATATTTAACCTCAGATTAAACCTTTTGTTTAATTTGAAGTCATAGAGATAAATGAAGACAAATAATTTAAATAACATAACAACCTCAGGTTTTAAAACCCCTGAGCAATACTTTGATAGTTTTGACGACAAACTGTTTGATAAGCTATCAGAAAAAGCACCATTGCCAGGCACAAAAGCTACTGGATTTAAGGTACCGGACGCTTATTTTGATATTATTGAAAATGAAATATTACAAAAAATTGATGATAAGGACACACCTGTTATTAAGTTAAGTTCGAGAAAGAACTTATATTATATTGCTGGGATTGCAGCGTCCTTATTTTTGTTGTTCGCTGTCTTCATAGGTGGTAATGATGATTCTGAAGAGTTATCTGTTGAAATGGTTGAACGGTATTTTCAAAGTAGTGATTTAGATAGTTACGAATTAGCAGAACTATTATCTGATGCCGATTTACTTGATGAAGATTTTACAATAGCTACAACACCTTATGACCAATCTAACTTAGAAGATTACTTATTAGAAAACGTAGATTTAGAAACATATTTAGAATAATTAAAATGAAAAAATTAATCCCAATCCTCGCATTATTTATAAGCTTTTCTGCTTTTGCCCAACGTGGTGAACAAATTGAAGAGCGCATAAAAGCACAAAAGATTGCATTCATTTCCGACAAGGTTCAACTTACCAGTGAAGAGGCACAACAATTCTGGCCAATTTATAATGCCTTTGAAGCAAAAATTGAAAGCATTAAATCTGGAGATTTAAGACGCATTAAACAAGAAATGCGTCGTGGTAATGTATCTGACGATAGAGCTGATGAATTATTGGCTGAAATTTTAAATGCTGAGAATAAAATGCACGAGGCTAAAATGCAACTTGTAAAAGACTTGAAAGAAGTAATTTCTTCCCAAAAGATAATGCAATTAAAGGCTGCAGAAGATCAATTTAATCGTGTTTTGATTGAGCGACTCAAGAAAGTCCGCGATCAGCGCGCCAGAAATAGAAACTAAAAAAGGAAGCCATTAGGCTTCTTTTTTTAACGTAAGATAATCTTACTAATCTTACCTCTTCCGCCAGCGTAAGCAACAGAATCATTTAAAAATCTTACAGTATAAAAGCTCTTGTCACTGAGATGCTTCCATGATAACCCACTATCGTTACTGAAATCAATACCTTTAAAGCCTACTGCTAATAATTCCTTACCATTTCGATTAGGAATAAACTGAACACAACTTCTATAGCCAGGACCTTTACCATCTGCTACTACTTGCCATGTCTTGCCGCCATCTGTAGTTCTAATTTTATTGGCTAACGAATCATTGGCCTCAGTATAATCACCACCAATAGCAAAGCCAATATTTTCATTATAAAAATCTAAAGAATACATACCTGTTGTTGGCTTGCCTTGAATAACAGGTGTATCAAAAACCTCCCATGTATTGCCTTTATCTGGAGAGTACAAAATTCTGCTAACCATGCCTCCTGTGGCTACCCAAGTATGTTCTCCAACTATTGAAATATTAGTATCACTCGCAGCAAAGGCAGCTTCACCTTCCTTTACTTTTGGTAAATTATCACATGATATTTTAGACCATGTTTTACCTCCATCTCGCGTCACAATTACACTCATACAATTATCGGTTGGATCGCCAATGGCTATGCCTTCATTTTCATTCCAAAAATCCATAGAATCATAAAAGACCTTTTCGTTTACCTCTTCATAAACCAATTTAGGTTCATTAGATTTTCTATGAAGCTTGTACAATCTAGCAGGATTACCAATAGAAATAGCATACAAGTCTCCATTTACAACTTTAATAGCTCTAAAGTGCATGGGCACACTATCATAGGTTATAACATTTTTAAAATGATGCTTACCATTATTAACGGTGAGTTTAGAAATATCAACCTTAAATTGAGAATGCAAAGCTCGCATACCAATGTGGTCTGCACTTCCATAATAAACATATTCTTCATCAAAGTCTATGGCTCTTACACTAAGTGTTGAATCCTTAAGAATGGGTTCAACATATATTTTTGTGACGTCCGTTGGTCTTACATATTCTTCTGAACAAGATTGCAATCCTAAAAGCAATAATCCAAAAAGTACAAGTCGCATAACTCTATATTTTCACTAAAAATAGAAAAGCTTCACGACAAAACCGTAAAGCCTTTCAAATTAACAATAGTTTATTCATCAAATAAAACTCAAAAAATAGCACCAACCCATCTACAAGTCTGCGATTAGACTTATTTTTCTTTAGCCTTAAACCTACCACGTCTACCACGGCGATTTATAGCATCTTTAATAATTGCGGTAAGTTTTTCTTTTTGTTGCGCATCACAAATGTTTCTTACCGACCTAAAATACGCATACATTTCTAGATCCTTATTTTTTTCTTCGTTAGCAATTAAACTAGTAATCGAATCTAACTGCATATCCGTTACTCCGTTTTCAGAATTATCTTTATATAGCTGTTCCTTTAATTTCGTAATCTTTCTAGAATACAGTCTCATTTTATCAAAATGAAGACTTCTAATAGAATCATAAGCCTTTTGCTGCACTTCATTAAATTTCAACTCTTTAGCCATTGAAAATCGTGTACGATGCTCTTTATTTCCATGACGACCTAAATGATGATGAATAAAAAAGGCATTCGATAAAAAAAGAACAATCAGTATTAGATATAAAATAGTTTGCTTTTTCATCATTGACTTTAATTAAATATTGATGTATAGGTTTCATCCTCAAAATCGTAAGTATCCACAAATTCTTCAACCTTAGTCTCGTACTCTTGAGAGGTCAATATGGTGTAAGCATAAACATTTAGAACAATTACCATACATAAGGCTACTAATTGTAGTTGCGGAGTAAACCAACTAAAAACAGGAGAAGATAATTCTTCTTTTGCATGGAGTTGATGTAATATCCTATCCTTCAAAAACGGTGATACTCGAACCTCTTCCATTGAATCAACTGAATCAATCGTCATTTTTACTTTTTTATCAATTTCCGAATTTGACATCATATCGCTTTGTATTTTAGATGCATAAGTATAAAATAACTTGTGCTAAAATTCATTTTTATAATAGTTGTATAATAGTTTTTGCAAATTTTTCTTGGCTCTAAACATTACAGATTCAACTGATGAAACACTTCTGTCGGTAATCTCTGCTATTTCTTGATAGCTCTTACCATCTATCTTATGCAAGGTAAAAATCAAAGTTTGAGATTCAGGTAATTTGTTTATTGCTTTAAACAAGTTTTTATTGAGTTCTTTCGTTTCTAATAAAAATCCAGGATGATTGAACTCTGTAAAATAATTGGTTTTATCTATCGAAAAATCTTGACTAAATAAGGGTTTCAAAAAACCTGTACGCTTTTTGGTCTTCTGCTTTCTAATAAATTCTAAACACTTGTTTGTTGTAATTCTATAAATCCAAGTGGACAAGGCTGATTTGCCTTTAAATTTAGAAATAGAATTAAAGACTTCTAAAAAAACCTCTTGAACTAAATCTTCAGCATCTTCTTTGTTAGGTACAAAAGATAAACAAGTACCGAACACTTTTTGTTGATAGGTATCGATAAGATTAGAAAATACAGCTGTATTTTTGAGTTTTAATTGTTCTATGAGGGCCTCTTCTGTCAATCTATTATTTAAAAACCATTGCAATTTAATTTAGATGCCTTAACAACAAAAAACTTGTTGTCTATTTAATCATGGTTTAAAAGATACTTTATTAAATGCAATAGACCATCTCAACTTTTATATTACCTTTGCGTGCTTAATTTTTTTCAATGCGACTACACCGAAATTTATGCTTTGCAGTCATTGACGGATTACATGAAATCTTCAATGAAAATGAATATGCCGATAAGGTTGTGCAGGTTTTATTAAAACGTGATAAACGTTGGGGAAGTCGCGATAGAGGCTTTGTGGCCGAAACTATCTACGAAATCGTCCGTTACCAAAGACTTTATGCTGAAATAGCCAATGTAAAAATGCCTTATAATCGTGATAATCTATGGAGATTATTTGCCGTTTGGGCAACCTTAAAAGGTATTAAATTACCCGATTGGAAATACTTTACGGATACTCCTACTCGGAAAATAAAAGGGAGATTTGATGAATTATCAAAAATTCGAAAATATCGGGAATCGATTCCGGATTGGATGGATAATTTGGGAATTTCAGAACTTGGAGAGTCTCTATGGACCAAAGAGATTGCTATTCAAAATCAACAAGCGGATGTTATTCTAAGAGTTAATACACTTAAGACTCATAAAAAAGATTTACAGCTTAAACTGCAATCAGAGGATATTGAAACTGAGTTCTTACCAAATCACCCTTATGCGTTACGATTAAAAAAGCGTGCTAATGTTTTTAAAACTGAAGCTTTTAAAAATGGTTGGTTCGAAGTTCAAGATGCTTCATCACAATTGGTTGCCAATTTTTTAGACGTTAAACCAGGCATGAAAGTTGTGGATGTATGCGCGGGAGCTGGTGGCAAAACCCTTCATTTAGCATCCTTGATGGAAAATAAAGGGCAGATTATTGCCATGGACATCTATGAAAGCAAATTGAAGAAGCTAAAGGTTAGGGCAAGAAGGAATGGTGTACATAACATTGAATTAAAAACCATTGATTCAACTAAACCTATCAAAAAACTGCATGGTAAGGCTGACCGTTTGCTCATTGACGCTCCGTGTTCTGGATTAGGAGTCTTACGCAGAAATCCTGATGCAAAGTGGAAGTTAGAACCGCAATTTATTGATAGAATTAAGAACACCCAAAAAGAAGTACTAAGAGATTATTCTAAAATGGTGAAAAATGGTGGTAAAATGGTCTATGCTACCTGCTCGATTTTACCTTCTGAAAATGAGAACCAAATTGATAATTTCTTAACTTCGGAAGAAGGAAAAGAATTTACTTTAGTAAAAGATAAAAACGTATTGGCCCATACTTCTGGATTTGACGGATTTTACATGGCTCTTTTAGAAAAAAGATAAAACGAACTTTATATAAATCAATTATGAAATACCTTTACTTTATTGCATTTTTTATTATATCGTCTGTTGTATCAGCACAGCAGGCTTACTATATGAATGGTCAAAACGATGTGGACTTTTCACTTACTGGGCAAGATTTATATGACGCATTGCAATTAAAAATTGACAATAATACGATTGTAACCTACGATTATGGGGATGCAAGAGATGATATCCAAATTATGGACCTTGATCCGGATGATCTAACGGATACAAATGTTTTGTTAGTGTATGGCTTTGTTGATAATCTGGTATGCATAAGTTCTACTGACAGACGTATCCGTAACAAGTCGGAATTTGGAGGTAACAATTGTGATTACAATAGAGAACACGTATTTGCAAGATCTAATGCAGTACCTTCAATGGGAAGTGCAAGTAACTCGTCAACAGGAATTGTTGCTGACCCTCACAATTTAAGAGCTAGTGATGTACAACGTAATGGTGCAAGAGGAAGTAAACTTTTCGCAGCAGGTTCAGGAAACTCTGGAGATGTAGGAAGTGGTAACTGGTATCCTGGTGATGAATGGAGAGGAGATGTTGCCCGTATTATGATGTATATGTATGTGCGCTATGGAGATCGTTGCCTGCCAGAATACAATGCTTCAGGTGCCAAAGAAGGTAGCACAGACATGCTTCAAATCTTATTGCAATGGAATGCCAATGATCCAGTATCAGAAATCGAAAATAATAGAAATAACCTATTAGAAACTAACTACGGTAATCGTAATCCATTTATTGATAATCCATATTTAGCAAAAATAATATGGGGAGGTAGTGACGAACCAGAAGATACTTGGGGAACACTTTCAACCAATGAGTCTCAAGAAAATCTTGAGTTTAGTTTGTCTCCTAATCCTGCATCAAGTTTGGTGCGTGTTAACTTACCAAATCAAATAGAAACAAGAATAGAAATCTATGATATACTTGGTAAGCGCGTTTTTATTAGAAAGGTCAATGAATCTTTGGATATAGACATTAGTAGTCTAAGAAATGGACTTTATGTTGTTAAGTTCATTCAGAATAAAAAAATAACGAGTAAGAAACTTATTAAATCATAAACTAAAAAGCAGCTTTTAAAGCTGCTTTTTTTGTTTAAAACTTGTTGAATACTTCATTTATTGCAGAACAAATTTTAGCAGTAGTATCGCAAAATGAATTAACTTTGTGTTTTTAATTTTCTAATCAATAGAACACATAATGATTCATTTCTTTGGAAACCAAAACAGCAAGGTTTTTGCTGTTCAAGCAACAAAAGAATTATCAACGGATACCATCTCTAAACTCACATGGTTATTTGGCGACCAGCCAAAAATTGAACAAGCATCTATAGATGCTTTTTTTGTTGGTCCGAGAGCAGCAATGATTACTCCTTGGAGTACCAATGCCGTTGAAATTACCCAAAATATGGGCATAGAAGATATCCAAAGAATTGAGGAATTTATAATTGTTGACGAAGACTTTAGAGGTTATGACCCAATGATTTCTGAAAAATTCAATACGCTTAGCCAGAATGTATTTAGTATTGCTATTGAGCCCGAACCAATACTTAATATTGAAGATATTGCTGCATATAATATTAAGGAAGGCTTAGCTTTAAGCGATGAAGAAGTCGATTACCTAAATACAGTGTCTAAGCGAATAGGAAGACCTTTAACTGATTCTGAAGTCTTTGGATTTTCTCAAGTCAATTCTGAGCATTGTCGTCATAAAATTTTTAATGGAACTTTTATTATTGATGGTGAAGAACAACCTGTTTCACTGTTCAAAATGATAAAAGAAACCTCCAAACAACATCCTAACGATATTGTTTCTGCCTATAAAGACAATGTAGCATTTATTAAAGGTCCAACTGTTGAACAGTTTGCACCGCAGCGTGCGGACGTTCCAGATTATTATACCACTAAAGAGTTTGAATCGGTAATTTCATTAAAAGCTGAAACACATAACTTCCCAACTACGGTTGAGCCATTTAATGGAGCGGCCACTGGCTCAGGTGGAGAAATTAGGGATCGACTTGCGGGTGGAAAAGGCTCTATTCCTTTAGCAGGAACAGCAGTTTACATGACCTCATACTCAAGACTCGAAGAAGAACGTCCATGGGAAAAAGCATTCCCAGAACGAAAATGGTTGTACCAAACACCAATGGACATCCTTATAAAAGCATCAAATGGTGCTTCTGATTTTGGAAATAAATTTGGTCAACCGCTAATATGTGGATCTGTATTAACCTTTGAACATCAAGAACAAACTGATAAAATTGGCTATGATAAAGTTATAATGCTTGCTGGTGGTATTGGTTATGGAAAAGCTAAGCAAGCCATTAAGGACGTACCAAATAAAGGAGACAAAATTGTAATTCTTGGCGGTGATAATTATCGCATTGGTATGGGTGGTGCTGCTGTTTCTTCAGCAGATACCGGCGAATTCGATTCTGGCATAGAATTAAACGCTGTACAACGCTCTAATCCAGAAATGCAAAAACGCGCTGCTAATGCCGTTAGAGGCATGGTAGAGAGCGATGAAAACTTTATTGTTTCTATACATGATCACGGAGCTGGTGGTCATTTAAATTGTTTATCTGAATTGGTTGAGGATACTGGTGGGCATATCAATTTAGATAAATTACCTGTTGGAGATCCTACATTATCTGCAAAAGAAATTATTGGAAATGAATCTCAGGAACGTATGGGATTAGTTATTTCAGATGAGCATCTAGAAACTTTACATAAAATTGCTGATCGCGAACGCTCACCAATTTACGATGTTGGTAATGTTACAGGTGAACATCGTTTTACTTTTGAATCTAAATCTAATGGAGATAAACCAATGGATTTGGCTCTAAGTGATATGTTTGGAAGTTCACCAAAAACAATAATGAACGACATCACCCTTCATAAAGATTATGCTGAGGTTAGCTATAACAAAGATAGCTTTTATGATTATTTGAATCGAGTTTTACAACTCGAAGCGGTTGCCTGTAAAGATTGGTTAACAAATAAAGTTGATCGCTGTGTTGGTGGACGCGTTGCCAAGCAACAATGTGTTGGTCCATTACAGCTTCCTCTTAATAATGTTGGAGTAATGGCCTTAGACTTTAAAGGAAAAGAAGGCATCGCGACGAGTGTTGGTCACTCTCCAATTTCAGGGCTCATTAATCCAATCGCTGGAAGCCGTAATTCAATTACAGAAGCATTAACTAATATTATCTGGGCTCCGTTAAAGGATGGACTTAAAAGTGTTTCACTATCCGCAAACTGGATGTGGCCTTGTAAAAATGAAGGTGAAGATGCGCGACTTTACAAAGCCGTCAAGGAAGTTTCAGAATTTTCAATCGATCTGGGGATAAATGTTCCTACTGGAAAGGACTCGCTTTCAATGAAACAAAAGTATCCAGATGGTGATGTGATTTCGCCAGGTACAGTTATCATTTCAGCAGCCGCCAATTGCAATGATATTTCTAAGGTTGTAGAACCTGTTTTCCAAAAAGAGGCCGGCGCTGTATACTATATCAATTTATCTCAAGATCATTTTGAATTAGGTGGCAGTTCCTTTGCTCAAATAACCAATAAGATTGGGAATAAAACACCAAACGTAAAAAGTGCTGCATATGTTAAGACCGTTTTTAATACCATTCAAAAATTAATTAGGGAGGAACAAATTGTAGCAGGACACGATGTAGCCTCTGGAGGTCTTATAACAACGCTTCTAGAATTATGTTTTGCTGATAATGGTATTGGTGCTGAATTAGACCTTACAGCACTTAATGAAAAAGACAGCTTTAAACTGCTATTTGCAGAAAATGCTGGAATTGTTTTTCAAGGAAAAGACAACTCAATTGAATCTGAATTAACTAAAGCTGGAATTGAATTTCACAATATAGGTAAGGTCAATGATTCAGATGTTTTAGGAGTCATCAATGGCAATGAAGTTTATAGAATCACAGTATCTCGACTAAGAGATGTTTGGTACAAAACCTCTTTACTTCTAGATCGCAAACAAACCTCGAATGGTCTAGCTGATGCTCGATTTGAGAACTATAAAAATCAGCCTTTAACCTATAAATTCCCAGAACATTTTACAGGGAAATTACCACAAATTAATTCTAATTCTAAAAAACCGAAAGCTGCGATTTTAAGAGAAAAAGGCAGTAATTCTGAACGTGAGATGGCTAATGCTATGTATTTAGCTGGCTTTGATGTTAAGGATGTACATATGACCGATCTTATTTCTGGTCGTGAAACTTTAGAAGATATTCAATTTTTAGGAGCTGTTGGTGGATTTAGTAATTCAGATGTACTTGGCTCTGCCAAAGGGTGGGCTGGAGCTATAAAATATAACGAAAAAGCTAATAAAGTTATTAAAGACTTCTTTGAAAGAGAAGATACGCTTTCTGTTGGCATCTGTAATGGATGTCAGCTATGGATGGAATTGGATCTTATAAATCCAGACCATGAAAAACATGGTAAGATGATTCATAACGATTCTAAGAAACATGAAAGTGCTTTTACATCTGTCGTAGTACAAGAAAACAATTCTGTGATGCTTTCAAGTTTAGCAGGAAGTCAATTAGGAGTTTGGATTTCGCATGGGGAAGGTAAATTTAATTTACCATATTCAGAAGACAAGTATGAGATCTGTGCTAAGTACAGTTATGATAGTTATCCTCATAATCCTAATGGTTCTGATTATAACACAGCAATGCTTTGTGATAAAAGTGGACGTCATTTAGTGACAATGCCACACATAGAACGATCTACCTTTCAGTGGAATTGGGCTAACTATCCCCAAGGTCGAAAAGATGACGTTTCACCATGGTTAGAGGCATTCATTAACGCAAGAAAATGGATTGATAATCTGTAAGTTAACTTATTATTTGTAAGAAAAGTATTTCTTATGTCTGATTTTTAAAAAGAGATACTTTTTCACTAATAGTATTGCGTAATCGCTTTGATTAACTAAAATTTTGTTAGTTGTTAGGGTGAAAAGTATCAAATTTTAAAGGGCTTTACTTTAGAAGCCCTTTTTTTATTATTTTCGTAAAATTCCCTAACAATTTTTGTTAATACAAATTATGACCGAAATAACTCGCCTTTTTGATTTCCCATATTATCAATTGGAAAACAAACCAAATACTAGTGCTTTTGTTACAAAATATAATGGAAAATGGACACCAATTTCCACAAAAGAATACATTGATAAAGCCAATGCTATAAGTCGTGCACTTATCAAACTAGGAGTTCAAAAAAATGATAAAATTGCTGTTATCTCTTCAACGAATAGAACAGAATGGAATATAATGGATATAGGTGTACTTCAAATTGGCGCTCAAAATATTCCTATTTATCCAACGATCTGTGCAGAAGATTACGAATATGTTCTAAATCACAGTGAATCCATTTATTGTTTTGTATCAGACGAAGAAGTTCTAGAAAAGGTGAAAAAAGTTCAAGCAAACACCAAACTCAAAGAAGTCTATTCTTTTGACTACATTGAAGGTTGCAAACACTACTCAGAATTATTTGATTTGGGTAAAGATAAGAACAACCAATCTGAAGTAGAGGATCGCAAAGATGCCGTTAAACCAGAAGATTTAGCAACAATCATATACACATCTGGTACTACCGGAAAACCCAAAGGTGTGATGCTTTCTCATAAAAATATTACGACTAATGCTTTAGATAGTGGTAAGCGTGTTCCACTTCCAGAATACGGTGAAACAAGAGTGTTGAGCTTCTTACCTATCTGTCATATTTTTGAGCGTGTTTTAATTTATGTCTACCAATATTCAGGAACATCAATTTATTTTGCTGAGGCCTTGGATAAAATTGGAGATAATGCCAAAGAGATAAAGCCTAATTTAATGAGTGTAGTTCCTCGACTTTTAGAGAAAGTTTTTGATAAAATAATGCTCAAAGGCGAAGAATTATCAGGTATAAAAAAGAAACTTTTTTATTGGGCTGTAGAATTAGGAGAACAATGGGAACCTTATGGTAAAAATGGTAGTTGGTATGAGTTCAAATTAAAAATTGCCAACAAGCTTATTTTTAGCAAATGGAGAGAAGCACTGGGTGGAGAATTAGGAACTATGGTATCTGGTAGTGCAGCCTTACAACCTCGACTAGCGAGAGTCTTTGGAGCCGCACAAATGAAAGTTATGGAAGGTTATGGCTTAACCGAAACCTCCCCAGTGGTATCTGTTGGTATGTTCAGAGACAATTACTATAAAGTAGGAACTGTCGGAAAACCTATAGATCACGTGGAAGTTAAAATAGCAGAGGATGGAGAAATTTTAATCAAAGGACCTAATGTTATGATGGGTTATTATAAAGACCCAGAAAAAACATCTAAGGTCATGAGTGACGATTACTTTCATACTGGAGATAAAGGAGAAATTGATACCGATGGTTTCCTTAAAATTACTGGTCGAAAAAAAGAAATGTTTAAAACTTCTGGAGGAAAATACATTATCCCTACCCTCTTGGAAAATGATTTAAAGCAGTCCTTATTTATTGAGCAAGTTATGGTTGTAGGCGAAGGTGAGAAAATGCCAGGAGCTATTATTCAACCAAATTTTGATTTTGTTAGAGATTGGATAGAGCACAAAGGTCATACAATAGGTACTTCAGATTCAGAAATCTCTGCTTCGGAAATTGTGATTAATCGCATTCAACAAGAGGTTGACAAATACAATAAAAACTTTGGGAAATGGGAACAAATTAAGCGTTTTGAGTTAACACAGGATGCTTGGACGATTGATGATGGTCATCTCACTCCTACAATGAAAGTGAAGCGTAGTGTCATAAGAGAAAAGTATGATGCGCTCTATGAAAAAATCTACAGACCATAGACTATTAAGGTATTTAGCACGTTTTTAAAACTTTATTACTACCTTTTTCATACCTGAAGAATGTTAAAAGTTTGTAGTTGAAAAATAATTTTGTAGTGAACAATTTAAATTCAATATTATGAACTTTTTAAAAACTACGTTTATACTTTTACTTCTTGTTACACCAGTCCTTTCAAATTCTCAAACTACATTTTTTGATACTACAAATGAGATTAAATTCGAAAACAGTAGTGAGGAACGAGTCATAGAGGCTAAGGTCTCAAAAAACACATTTCAACTTGATATAATGATAAACAGTGTCATACAAAAAGGACAAATTTCATTAGAAATCATACATCCTGAATCCGGTGAAATTTTAGGCACATTCGAAATTGGAAATTCTGAATCAGTTAAAGGAAATGATAAATCAATGGTCAAAGAGATTGTAAGAAGTGATCTCAATAAAGTAATTAAAGATCCTAGTCCTGGAATCTATGTTATTAAAATGGTTTCGAACAAAGCTTATGCAGATATGAAAATTAAACTAACTCATTATTCAAAGTAATTTCAGTCTAAATATGACTAAGGTAACTTGGACAATTCTCGTTTGTATTTTTTTTACATCTATTTCTTTTCCTCAATCTAATGGTTCGATTAAAGGAAATATAGAATTAGATGAGGCATGGAAACAAAAAGTATTTCTATCGGAAATATCATCTTTTAATGATTTGTATAAAATGTCTAATTCAATGATTATTTCCGAAGCAGATATTGACAGTCTGAACAATTTCGTTTTTGATTTAAGCAACTTTTCTGAAGAAGATAAAATTTATAGACTTCATATAGCGAAGACAGATTCTCCTAATGCTTCATTAATAATTGGAGGAAAAGAGGAAAACTTCAAATTTATCATAGCAAATAAATATTCCGATTTTGAGATTAAACGAGGAAATTTAAAAAATACAATAAGTGATGTCGTATTCTCAAACTCAATAAAAAATAATTCCATTCAATATATTGATCTTGTATTGAAAAGTATTGACAGTATAGACTATAGTAATTCTCAAATTAAACGCTCTTTTATTTTAAAAGCAGCGCAAGAGAAATTGAGATTTATTGCTGATACCTCTTCTCATTCCTTAGTCTCACTATACGCAATTTATAAATCAAATTTCAAGAATAACCTCATAAGTCATAAAGACTATTACCAGGACTATATTAAAAAATGGGAAAATGAAAATTCAAGTTATTTTAAAAAATTTAGAAAAGAATTGAGTTTAGAAAGTAGAGATACTAACTATAATTATATAATTTTAGTGGCTGCAATATCATTTATTTTAGGTCTCATAATATCTAAGGTATTTCCCTCTCAATCAATAAATAAAAATTTTAAATTATTAAGCATTCAAGAACGAAAAATTTATGAAGCACTCAAGGATGGGAAATCTAATAAAGAAATCTCAGAAGAGTTTAATATTGGTATAAGCACGGTTAAATCTCATGTTAGTTCGATATATTCCAAACTTAATATTAAATCCAGGAAGGAAATTTTAAACCTTTAAGAATAGTGAATTAATATTCATTCTTAAATTCACTATTAAATACTATGCATGCATAATTTTACCCATTTATTATGCGTGCATAGTATTTTTTATTATCTTTGAAAACCAATAAATGAAGTATGAAAGAAAAAACAATAGATTATGTCCTTAGAACAACGTGGTTAGCCGTAAATAAAATGTACAATGAGGAAGCCTCTAAATTTGATACAACCATGGCTACTGGGTTCGCCTTGTTAAGTATAGATCCAGAAAAAGGAACTCCTTCAACTTCATTAGGTCCAAAAATGGGTATGGAAGCTACTAGTCTTTCTCGTACATTAAAAACAATGGAAGAAAAAGGGTTAATCGTAAGAAAACCTAATCCTGAAGATGGTCGCGGAGTTTTAATATATCTCACAGAATTCGGTAAGGAAAAAAGAGAATACTCAAAAGATCGCGTTTTAACTTTCGATAATGCGATTAGATCAAATATTGCATCTGATAAAATTGAAAACTTTTATGAAGTTGCTGACTTGATCATTAATATGATATCAAATAGAAAAATATATAATCAAAAAGAAACTCTAACTAAATAATGAGCAAAAGAAGAATAAAGAAAATTGCAATCATTGGTTCTGGAATCATGGGATCAGGTATTGCCTGTCATTTTGCAAATATTGGCGTAGACGTCTTGTTATTAGATATAGTTCCACGAGAACTTAATGACAAAGAAAAAGCCAAAGGATTAACTCTAGAAGATAAGGTTGTTAGAAACAGGCTCGTTAATGATGCGCTTAATGCATCCATAAAGTCTAAACCTGCTCCACTTTATCACAACTCATTTAAGCAACGTATTACAACTGGTAATTTAGAAGATGATATCTCTAAAGTTGCAGATGTAGATTGGATTATGGAAGTGGTTGTAGAGCGCCTAGATATAAAAAAGCAGGTTTTTGAAAAATTAGAAAAATACAGAACACCTGGTACATTAATCACCTCTAATACGTCAGGGATTCCAATTAAATTCATGAGCGAAGGTCGAAGTGAAGATTTTCAAAAGCATTTCTGTGGTACTCACTTTTTCAATCCAGCGCGATATTTAAGACTATTTGAAGTCATTCCTGGACCTAAAACTGATAAAGATGTTTTAGATTTTCTCAATGGCTATGGTGAGCAATTCTTAGGTAAAACTTCAGTAATTGCAAAAGACACACCCGCGTTCATCGGAAATAGAATTGGGATATTTAGTATTATGAATGTATTTCATGTTGTCCAAGAATTAGGTATGACTATTGAAGAAGTTGATAAGCTATCTGGACCAGTTATAGGACGTCCAAAATCTGCAACGTTTAGAACTGTAGATGTAGTTGGACTTGATACTTTAGTTCATGTTGCCAATGGTATTAGAGAAAACTGTCCAGATGATGAACGTTTAGAGTTATTTACACTACCTGGCTTTATAAATACCATGATTGAGAATAAATGGTTAGGAAGTAAAACTAAACAAGGCTTTTATAAAAAGCACGTAACACCGGAAGGCAAAAAAGATATTTTATCTCTTGATCTAAACACCTTAGAGTATAGAGAAAAGCAACGTGCTAAATTCGCTACTTTAGAACTTACTAAAACTATTGATCACGTTTCTGATCGTTTTAAAGTCCTAGTTGGAGGAAAAGATAAAGCCGGTGAATTCTATAGAAAACACTTTGCAGCATTACTAGCTTATGTGTCTTATCGCATACCTGAAATAACCGATGAAATCTATAAGATTGATGATGCAATGAAAGCAGGATTTGGTTGGGGAGACGGACCTTTCGAAATTTGGGATGCTATCGGTCTAGAGAAAGGATTAGAGATAATGAAGGCTGAAGGTCTTCAGCCTAATGCTTGGGTAACAGAAATGCTGGCTTCTGGCCAAACATCGTTTTACACGGTACAAGACGGAGCAACACATTGCTATGACATTGCATCTAAATCGCAACAAAAAATTCCTGGACAAGACAATTTTATTATTCTCAACAATATCCGTAAGACTAATCAAGTATTTAAAAATTCTGGTGTAGTCATAGAGGACTTAGGAGATGGAATCTTAAACTGTGAGTTCCAATCTAAAATGAACACCATTGGTGGAGATGTTTTAGCAGGACTAAATAAAGCCGTTGACCTCGCTGAAAAAGACTTTGAAGGTCTTGTAATTGGTAATCAAGGGGCAAATTTCTCTGTAGGTGCAAATATTGGAATGATTTTTATGATGGCCGTTGAGCAGGAATATGATGAGCTTAATATGGCTATTAAATATTTCCAAGACACCATGATGCGTATGCGTTATTCTTCAATACCAACAGTAGCAGCTCCTCATGGTATGGCACTAGGAGGCGCTTGTGAACTTTCTATGCATGCTGATAAAGTTGTAGCTGCAGCAGAAACTTACATTGGATTAGTAGAGTTTGGGGTTGGAGTTATACCTGGTGGTGGTGGATCTAAGGAAATGGCACTTAGAGCGCAAGATTTATTTCACCAAGGAGATGTTCAATTAAATGTATTACAAGAGCACTTCTTAGCTATTGGTATGGCTAAAGTTGCAACCTCAGCCTACGAAGCTTATGATTTAAACATACTTCAAAAAGGAAAAGATGTTGTTGTTGTAAATAAAGACAGACAAATAGCTGAAGCTAAAAAACACGCTAAACTATTGGCAGAAGCAGGGTATACTCAAAAACCACAACGAAAAGATGTTCTTGTTTTAGGTAAACAAGCCTTAGGAACCTTTATGGTTGGGACTAATGCAATGAAAGCCTCTAGATACATCTCTGAGCATGATGAAAAAATTGCTAATAAATTGGCTTATGTCATGGCTGGTGGTGACTTATCCGAACCTACAAGAGTTTCTGAACAATATTTACTAGACATAGAAAGAGAAGCTTTCTTAAGTCTTTGTACAGAAAGAAAGACTCTTGAACGTATTCAGCACATGCTTAAGACTGGTAAACCACTAAGAAATTAAAAACATGAAAACAGCATATATAGTAAAAGGATATAGAACTGCCGTTGGAAAATCCAAAAGAGGTGGTTTCAGATTTAAAAGGGCAGACGAATTAGCGGCCGAAACAATTCAGCACTTAATGAGTCAATTACCTGAATTTGATGTAAAAAGAATTGATGACGTTATTGTGGGTAATGCTATGCCAGAGGGATCTCAAGGTCTTAACATGGCACGTATTATCTCATTGATTGGTCTTGAAACCGTTGACGTACCAGGAGTTACTGTTAATCGTTTTTGTTCTTCAGGATTAGAAACTATAGGAATGGCCGTAGCAAAAATTCAATCTGGAATGGCAGACTGCATTATTGCTGGTGGTACCGAAAGTATGACCTCTGTACCAATGACAGGATTTAAACCTGAATTAAATTACGACATCGTTAGTTCAGGAAACGAAGATTATTATTGGGGAATGGGAAATACAGCAGAGGCTGTGGCTCAAGAATATAAAGTGTCGCGTGAGGATCAAGATGAATTTGCATATAACTCACACATTAAAGCCTTAAAAGCACTTGATGAAAATCGTTTCCAAGATCAAATTGTTCCGATTGAAGTTGAGGAGACTTTTATCGACGGGAATGGTAAAAAAGCGCAACGAACATTTACAGTAAATAAGGATGAAGGACCTAGACGAGGCACAAGCGTAGAAGCACTGGCCAAATTACGTCCTGTATTTGCTGCTAATGGATCTGTTACGGCAGGAAACTCATCTCAAACGAGTGATGGTGCTGCTTTTGTGATGGTTATGAGCGAAGCTATGGTTAAAGAATTAAATCTAGAACCAATTGCAAGAATGGTAAGTTATGCTGCTGCTGGTGTACCACCAAGAATTATGGGTATTGGTCCTGTAGCTGCAATTCCTAAAGCACTCAAACAAGCTGGACTTCAACAAAACGATGTAGAGTTAATTGAATTAAATGAAGCATTCGCATCTCAATCTTTAGCCGTAATGCGTGAGTTGAATTTAAATCAAGATATCGTGAATGTAAATGGTGGCGCTATTGCATTAGGGCATCCATTAGGATGTACTGGAGCAAAACTATCTGTGCAATTATTTGATGAAATGCGTAAACGCAGTATGACAGGCAAACATGGAATGGTTACCATGTGTGTTGGAACAGGACAAGGTGCTGCTGGAATATTTGAATTTTTAAACTAAGAAGAAACTTATAACATATAAACAATGGAGACTGTAGAAAAAGAAATTTTAAGAGGAGGACAATTCCTCGTTAAGAACACCAACTGCGAGGATATTTTCACACCAGAGGATTTTTCAGAAGAGCAGAAAATGATGCTCGACACTGTAAAGGAATTTGTAGATAGAGAAATCTGGCCAAATAAGGAGCGTTTTGAAAAGAAAGATTACGCTTTTACGGAAGAGATTATGCGCAAAGCTGGTGAACTTGGATTATTAGGTATTGCTGTTCCTGCAGAATACGATGGTTTAGAAATGGGCTTTGTTTCTACAATGCTTGTTTGTGATTATATTTCTGGTGCTACAGGATCTATTGCCACAGCATTTGGTGCGCATACAGGAATTGGCACAATGCCAATTACACTTTATGGGACAGAAGAGCAAAAGAAAAAATATGTTCCTGCGTTAGCTACAGGTGAAAAATTTGGTGCTTACTGTTTAACTGAACCAGGTGCTGGATCAGATGCTAATTCAGGAAAAACAAAAGCCGTATTATCTGAAGATGGTTCTCATTATTTGATATCAGGTCAAAAAATGTGGATTTCTAATGCTGGTTTTGCTGAAACATTTATCGTTTTTGCAAGAATCGAAGATGACAAAAATATCACTGGTTTCATTGTTGAGTTTGATAAAGACAATCCAAACGGTATGACCCTAGGAGAAGAAGAACATAAATTAGGAATTCATTCTTCATCGACACGTCAGGTATTTTTTAATGAAACAAAAGTACCGGTAGAAAACATGCTCTCAGAGCGTGGTGGTGGATTCAAAATTGCAATGAACGCCTTAAACGTTGGTCGTATCAAATTAGCCGCTGCGTGTTTGGATGCGCAACGCCGAGTAATTACAGAAGCTATAAAATACGCTAATGAACGTGTACAGTTTAAAACACCAATCGTAAAATTTGGTGCAATAAAGTCTAAGCTTGCTGAAATGGCAACCAGTTGTTATGCTGGAGAATCTGCATCCTACAGAGCTGCGAAAAATATCGAAGATCGTATTGAAATTCGTCAGGCGCAAGGTAACTCCCACCAAGAAGCAGAATTAAAGGGAGTTGAAGAATACGCTATTGAGTGTTCTATTTTAAAAGTTGCTGTTTCCGAAGATGTTCAAAACTGTACTGACGAAGGAATACAGGTATTTGGCGGTATGGGTTTCTCTGCCGATACACCAATGGAATCTGCTTGGAGAGATGCCAGAATTTCACGTATTTATGAAGGTACTAATGAGATTAACCGAATGCTAGCTGTAGGAATGTTGGTTAAAAAAGCAATGAAAGGTCATGTAGACCTTCTTGGACCAGCAATGGCAGTACAAGAAGAATTAATGGGCATTCCATCTTTTGACACACCAGATTACTCAGCATTATTCTCAGAAGAAAAAGAGATGATTGCTAAACTGAAAAAGGTATTCTTAATGGTTGCCGGAGCAGGTGTACAGAAGTATGGTCCACAATTAGAAGAACACCAACAGTTGCTACTGGCAGCTTCAGACATTTTAATTGAAATTTATATGGCAGAATCTACCATTTTACGCACTGAGAAAAATGCTAAACGTTATGGAGAAGATTCTCAACAACATCAAATAGCAATGTCTAAATTATACTTATATAATGCTGTTGATACCATTAACAGTAAAGCTAAAGAAGGTATCGTTAGTTTTGCTGAAGGTGATGAGCAAAAAATGATGCTTATGGGCCTTAAACGATTTACAAAATATGCCAATATGCCAAACGTAGTGGCACTGCGTACTCAAATTGCAGAAAAATTATCTGACGAAAATGAGTACTGTTTTTAATTAAGTTTAAGTTAGAAATGGAAAAGCCAATTCAATTGAATTGGCTTTTTTTATTTAAATACTTTGATGGACTTAATGAATAATGACTTTTTTAGAGCGTACTCCGTATTCTGTATGCACAATAACCATATAAATACCACTAGAAGTCGCATTATTAAATTCAAACTCCGATCTTACAGTATTGAAGACCTCCGTATACTTTTGAATAACCTGGCCATTTACTTTATATACGTCCAATCCTTTAACAGCAACACTAGAAGGGTTATGCAATATTAATGTCTTCGAACTCTTATTATATGTCAAATCTAAATTATATAATTGTTGATCGTTTATAGAAAGTGCTTGATCAGATTCTTGATTTGTATTAAAAACTAGTGCAAAACGATTTAAGTATATACCAGCCTCAGAATGAAAATCATAATCACCTTCTCTAAGATTATGATAAACATTGAGTTCATTGTCAAACAGAAATAAGTTAAAATCGTCTTCAATATTTTCTAAAGCATCAATACCAATAGTATTCATACCGCTTTGAGCAATATGAAATCCTAGAGGAAAAATAGAGGTTTCATCAACAACATTAGTTCCTTGTATGGTAAATAACTCTCCTTCAATTAACCAGTACATATCATCATAAATAGTGGCATAATATGCACCATCATAGCCCCAATCTATTCCTGGGGTTGCATTCTGATCTTCTGTTAAAAGTAATTGTCTGTGTAGTGTACTGTTTGCTGTAAAACCAAGTCTTATTTTTCGTCTGTTATCATCATTGGTCTGATAAGCCTCATTTGAGGCTTGCTCGATTACATTATAACCAAGACTAGGTTTGTGTAATGATAGAACTATAAATACTACTGAGGAAACAGCATTTAAAAACAGGTTGCGCATTTTTTGGATTAATTAGCAAATCAGCGATAGCATACTGATTAACGCAAAGGTTTCTTTTTTTTAATTATAATCACCTAAAGAAGCCATAAAAGCACGGTTTAATTCGCTAAAGTGCAGATAGTATCATTTTTCACCGACAAAACACAAGCTTCAGCAAAGCATAAAACCAATGTACTTTCTTTTGAGATTATTATTATATTTATTGAATCAATCTTGCTATTAAATGAAACGTAATTTATTAATCCTGACCTCACTCCTATTTTCCATTACCTACGCACAATCTAACACCGAAATATTTTTGTTCGATCTGGAGTCAAAAAATTCGATAATCGAAGTCAAAAACGGTGTTAATATTTCAGAAAATGAAGGCTACGACAATCAACCCTCCTTTTGGGATGACAACCACATATTGTATGCTTCAACACGAAACGGTCAAACCGATATTGCCAAGTATCATGTTAACCACAAATCAAAGATTTATATAAATTCTACCAGAGGTGGTGAATATACTCCATTGAAAATACCAAATAAAAATACAGTTTCTGCAGTTAGACTCGACGACGATGGGAAACAGCGTTTATATTCTTACAATTTAAGTAATGGTGAATCTAAAGAATTAATTAAAGATCTTGTAGTTGCATATTACACCTGGTATGACGACAATACTGTGGTTTCTGCGGTTATTGAGGACGACCAACTAAATCTATATTCAACCAACATTACAGAGGGTACAAGCAGAAAATATGCGACTAAAGTTGGACGATCATTTCATAAAAAACCAAATTCAAATCTTGTTAGTTTTATTTACAAGGAAAGTGATAAACAATGGCAAATAAGATCCTTGGATCCTTCTAATGGTATTACTAGATTAGTTGCAAATACCATCACAGGAGTTGAAGATATTTGTTGGTTAAACAACAAAACCTTACTCTCTGGAAAAGATGGGGTTTTATATAAGTTAACCTTAAAAAAGGACAATAATTGGAAAAAGATTGCGGATCTTTCATCATACGGCATTAAAGACATCACGAGATTAGCCATTAATGCCGATGCCAGTAAGCTATTAATTGCAGCGGAAATTGGATCTGTTAATCAAAATAATCCAGCAGTTAATGGTGATAATTTAACCAATCCTAAAACTGAAATTATTTTGAGTGAAGCCGAAGCCGGTGCTATGGTCCAGAAACATTTAGAACCGTTTAACCATAGAAAACTAAACGAATTTGCCGATGCTTTTGATGAAGATGTTTTAGTTAATCGTTTCCCAAAGGATTATATGTATTCAGGAAGAAATGAACTCAAAGAGAATTACCGTCAGTTTTTTAGAAATAATAAAAAATCGAATGTCAAAGTTCTTAATCGCATGGTACTAAAAAACACCGTTATTGATGAAGAATTGGTGACCCTCAATAATATGACCATAAGACAGGCTACCATTTATGACGTGGATAAAGACGATATCAATGCAATGACATTTGTCAGAAACAGAAAGGCGTCATCTAATCCAGAACTCATAGTAAATAAACAACTAGAAGCTTATAATAAAAGAGATGTTGAGGAGTTTGCTAAGACTTACGCTAAGGATATTAAACTTTATTCATTTCCTGATGAATTAACCTCGGAAGGCAACGACGCTTTAAAAAAACGTTATGACACCATGTTTAAGTCTGTACCAGATCTAAATGCTGAAATAGTGAATAGAATTGTTCTAGGAAATAAGGTCATTGATAAAGAAAAAGTGACTATAAATGGTAATATCTTTTATGCCATTGCCATATATGAAGTAAAAGACGGACTCATATCTAAAGTGACATTTATTCAGTAAATCATGAAAAAGCTACTTATTCTATTCTTAAGTTTAAGCCTTAACACCTTCGCACAAGAAAAAACACTCGAGCCAAAACTAGAAAATATCACTTGGATTACTGGTACTTGGCATGGTGAAGCCTTTGGTGGCCAAACAGAAGAGATTTGGAGTGAACCTTCGGGAGGTTCAATGATGGCCACGTTTAAACTAATAGTGGATGCTAAAGTTCAGTTTTATGAAATTGAAATTATTAGAGAAATAGACAATTCGCTGATACTTCAACTCAAGCACTTTGATCATACGCTTAAAGGTCGGGAAACTCAAAATGAAACGGTTGACTTCCCTCTGAAAAAAATCACTGAAAATAGGGTTGTTTTTGAAGGTATGTCCTTTGAACGCGTTAGTGCTAATGAAATGAATGTCTATGTTGATATTAAAGACAATGGAAAGACAGAAACAGTAAAATTCAATTATACAAAAGCGACATCTAAACCGATAAAACAACTTCTAGAAGTACAACGAAGTGAAGGACCTATTATTATCGATGGTGTTGCTGATGAGGCTATATGGAGCCAAAGTGATTGGCATGCTCTAGATCAGGTTTGGCTTGGTGCAGCATTAACTTCAAAAGATTTTGAAGGACGATATAAACTCGGATGGAAAGAAGATGCACTTTATCTACTCGCAGAAATTAAGGATGATAAACTTATTGATATTTATGAGAATCCACTAACCCAATGGTGGGATGATGATTGTTTGGAAATCTTTATTGATGAAGATAATAGTGGTGGCGAACATCAGTTCAATCATAATGCTTTTGCTTATCACATTGCATTAGACGGAAACGTGGTGGATATGTCTACTAAAAAAGAAGGAAAGCTTTATAATTCACACATAGAATCAAAGCTCAAAACGGAAGGCAATACGACTATCTGGGAAGTTAAAATTGGTATTTATAAAGATAGTTATTCTGATGACAGCGAAAATGAACCTGTTAAATTAATGGCTGGTAAAAATATTGGTTTTGCCCTAGCGTACTGTGATAATGACACTAGTGAATTGCGTGAAAACTTTATCGGCTCTGTATATGTAGATGGAGAAGACAAAAATAGAGGTTGGATTGATGCTAATATTTTTGGAACCTTAGTTCTAAAGAATTAATAGATTTTATTTCAAGGGTATTAACAAATATTTAATGCCTTTTTTGCCATCTAAACCGTAATTTTAGGATTCCAACAATAACCATCATAATGAAGTATTATTTTCTACTCTGTTCAGTACTAGTATCTGCATTCATTAATTCTCAAACAGATCCAAAAATTTATGACATTATAGATGCAATTTCAGAAGAGCAATTAAAGCAAGATGTGAAGACACTTGCAGATTTTGGAACCAGACATACATTAAGTGATACTACTTCTAATACAAGAGGTATTGGAGCTGCCAGACGCTGGATAAAATCTCAATTTGATGACATTTCTGAAAATTGTGACAATTGTTTAGAGGTCTTTTTTCAAAAAGATTTGGTAGAAAAAGGTACTAACCAGCGCATCGTTAAAGACGTCATGGTCGTTAACGTTGTAGCCATTCAGCGCGGTACAAAATATCCTAACCGTTACATCATTATGAGTGGAGACATCGATTCGCGCGTATCTGATCCAACAGATTTCACTTCGGATTCACCAGGTGCCAATGATAATGCTACTGGAATGGCAGGAGCCATTGAAGTGGCAAGAGTATTATCTACATATAAATTTGAAAGCAGTATCGTATATTTAGGCTTATCTGGAGAAGAACAAGGATTGTTTGGTGGACAAGGTTTTGCGAGATATGCAAAGGATAATAATTGGGAAATTATTGGTGTCTTAAACAACGATATGATCGGAAATATTGAAGGTGTTGATGGCGTTATTGATAATCGCACCTTTAGAATATTTTCAGAACCAATTACCACAGATGAAACAGATGCTGAACGTCTTAAACGTCAGGCTAGAGCAAGACGCTTTTATGGTGGTGAGGTTGATGGTATTTCGCGTCAATTAGCGCGTTATGTGCATAATACAACGCTTACATACATGCCAGAAATGAATCCTATGATGGTGTACAGATTAGACCGATTTGGACGTGGTGGCCACCATAGACCTTTTAATGACCAAGGTTTTGCCGGCATTAGAATTATGGAAGCTCATGAAAATTACACACAACAGCATCAAGATATAAGAACAGAAAATGGTATTGCTTATGGCGATACATTTGAACATGTAAATTTTCCATACTGTAAAAAGCTCACCGCTGTAAATGCCATTACCATGGCTAACCTTGCCTCTGCGCCACCGTCGCCAAAAGAGGTCGGTATCGGTGGTATTGTAGAAGCATCTGCAAGATTACAATGGAGTAAGGTTGATGGAGCTAAAGGTTATAAAATTTACTGGAGAGATACGACCTCTCCAACTTGGGAGAATAGCCGTTATGTTGGAAATGTTGATGGTTATACACTGGAAGGTATTGTCATTGATAATTCCCTTTTTGGCGTAGCAGCAGTTGGCGAATATGGTCATGAAAGTATGGTAGTATTTCCCAATAAAATTATTAGATAGTCGTTATTATTTTAAAATAATACCATGAAAAAGATAATCAATTCAGCACCTGAACTTTACCTCATAGTATCGGCATTATTTTATTGGTTTTCTTCTACACCTATCAACCCAATTGCTTTTGTTCTAATTGCTGTTTTTACTTATCAAGCAATCACAAAGAAAACGACTTCTGGTATTATAATTGCCATAGTGTTCTTAATAATCAATTTATATTTAACATTAGCATTAATATCTGAGGCAAGGGAATTTGATGTTATAAATAATAATTGGACACAACTTGTTATTGTTGGTTCTCTGTATATTGGTACAAATTTAGTGCTAGGAGTTATAATGCTAATTAAATATGCTAAAAAGATTAATGAGATTCAACTGCAACAAAATAACATTTAAGCAACTCGTATGCGTAGTTTGCTTTTTGACTTTTTTTAATACTCAGGCGCAATTACTGCAGGAAAAAACCAACTTTACAAAACAAGATACCCTTCGAGGAAGTATTACACCAGAACGAGAATGGTGGGATTTAACGTATTACCATCTAGATATCGAAGTAAAGCCTGATGAAAAATTCATAAGCGGAAAAAACACCATTCAGTACAAGGTTCTTAAACCAAATCAGGTAATGCAAATTGACCTACAAGAACCAATGGAAATCACCAAGGTCTTGCAAGACGGGAAACCATGTACTATAAGACGTGATGGCAATGTATTTTACATTATGCTAGAAGAGCAAAATATTGGTGACATTAATTCTATCGAAGTGTATTATAAAGGTTATCCAAGAGAAGCTAAGCGCGCACCATGGGATGGTGGTTTTTCATGGAAAAAAGATAAAAATGGAAAGCACTTTATTGCCACGTCTTGTCAAGGATTAGGTGCTAGTGTGTGGTGGCCCAACAAAGATCATATGTATGACGAAGTGGATAGCCTGTTGATTAGTGTTACTATTCCACGAGGCTTAAAAAATATATCAAACGGGAGGCTAAGAAATATTACATTAAACAATAATGACACGGAAACATGGAGTTGGTTTGTTAACAATCCAATTAATAATTATGGGGTTAATGTTAATATAGGCGACTATACAAATTTCTCAGAAATCTATGAGGGTGAAAACGGAGATTTAGATATGGATTATTGGGTATTATCGTATAATCTAGAAAAGGCCAAACAACAATTTAAGGATGCTCCAAAAATGATGAAAGCCTTTGAACATTGGTTTGGTCCTTATCCTTTTTACGAAGATAGCTTTAAACTAGTTGAAGTACCTTATTTAGGAATGGAGCATCAGAGTTCCGTAACCTACGGAAATGGTTACCAGAATGGTTATTTAGGAAGAGATTTATCCCGCACTGGCTGGGGTTTAAAGTTTGATTTTATTATAATACATGAAGCTGGTCACGAGTGGTTTGCAAATAACATTACAAATAAAGACGTGGCTGACATGTGGATTCATGAAGGCTTCACAGCGTATTCAGAAAATCTATTTCTAGATTACTATTATGGCTCAGAAGCGTCTGCCGATTATGTCATTGGTACGAGAGCAAATATTCAAAATGATAGACCTTTAATTGGCCCATACAATGTTAATAAAGAGGGTTCTAGTGACATGTACTATAAAGGTGCTAATATGTTGCATACGCTTCGCCAATTGGTTGAAGATGATAATTTATGGCGTGAAATTCTAAGAGGGTTGAACCAAGACTTTTATCATCAAACAGTATCCTCACAGCAAATTGAAAATTACATAAGCACTAAATCTGGTAAGGAATTAACTGCCTTTTTTAATCAATATTTAAGAGACGTTCGCGTTCCTACTTTAGAATACAAAATCGAAAACAACATGCTCAAGTTCAGATATGTTGATATTGTTGAAGGATTTGATATGCCAATAGAAATTGAAGGAAAAAACAATCGAACCTGGATTTATCCTACAGCAGATTGGAAGACCATACCAATACCTGAAGAGGATATTAATATCGATAGAGACTATTATATCTATTCAAAAAAGCTGTAGTCGTGGATTTTCCTGAACTTTATTTTGAACGAGATACAGACTGGTATGATTGGCTATTGGCAAATCATGATCAACATAAAGCCATATATCTCATCTTTTACAAGTTAGAAACTGGAATGCCAACCATGCGATGGGAAGAAGCTGTAAAAGTTGCTTTGTGTTTTGGGTGGATAGACTCTACCGTAAAAAGTCTAGGTAACGGAAAACGACGACAGTACTTTTCACCACGCAATCCTAAAAGTACTTGGAGTGCTTTAAATAAGAAGTACATTATTGAGTTAGAATCCAAAGGGCTTATTCAGGAATCTGGCTATAAGATGATTGACCTAGCGAAAGCTACAGACACTTGGACAGCTATGGACGACGTTGAAAATGGCATTATTCCACCGAATTTACAGAAGGCCTTCGAAGATAATCCTTTGGCCTATGAAAATTACCAGAAGTTTTCTAAAGGTTACAGAAAGCGTTACTTGTCTTGGTTAAATAGTGCAAAACGCGAAGCAACAAAGGAAAAGCGCATTTCTGAAATCATTAGATTATGTGCTGCAAATATTAAAAGCAAAGACAATTGGTAGTTAAAACATTAGTTTTTTGATATTATCCATATAACCTCTACTTACTCTTACTACATCACCATTTTTCATTGTGATATCGTAGCTTTTTGAGTATTTATGAAGCTCCTTAACTGCATTTAGGTTAATTATAGAAGACCGATGTACTCTAATAAAAACAGAAGCATTTAATTTTTCTTCTAATGTAGATATTCCATAATTACTTACATAGACCTTTTCTTCAGTGACTAATTTTGAGTAATCGCCATAAGCTTCAATCCGCAATACATTTTCTAAGGCTATTGTCACCAGTTTATTTTGACTTTGAACTAAGATGCGTTCAGGTGATTTTGGTTGATCCATTAATAAACTTTCAGCTAATGGCCTCACTTTATTCACTTGGTTATTTTGATTAAGCCGCTCAACAGCAACCTTAAATCGATCCTTAGTATATGGCTTTAGCAAATAATCCACAGCATGCACTTCAAAGGCCTTTAAAGCATACTGATCATAAGCTGTCGAAAATATAATTTGAGGAAGTTCTTCAAGATGGGTTAACACATCAAACCCTGTCATTCCAGGCATTTGTATATCTAAGAATACCAAATCAGGCTTAAACTCATTAATCATTTTTACAGCATCAACACCATTATTGGCCTCTCCTAATAAAATAAGATCTGGATAATCCTTAAGATATTCTTTAATAAGCTGCCTTCCTGCAGCCTCATCATCTACAATTATAACTTTTCTCATATGGCAAATGAGATTTTTAGACCTTTAGGCATATTATCAGAAAGATTAAGAGTACTTTGATACATTTTCTCTAATCTAAGCTTTGTATTGGTTAAGCCTATTCCTTTTTCAAATACTAAGTCTTTATCAGCAATACCAATACCAGTATCTGAAATTTCAAAATGTAGCTTTTTGTCCATTTTAAATATTTTGATCGCAATTTCTCCACCTTCAATTAAAGAAGACAATCCATGCTTAACTGAATTTTCTACCAGAGGCTGTAACAACATCGGAGGTACAAGTTCTTCCATTAATTCATCATATACAATAATTTGAATTTGTAGCCGTTCCTGAAATCGTTCCTTTTCAAGTCTTAAATACTTATTTACAAATTCTAACTCTTCACGTAATGGAACTTTTTCAACTTGAGAGGCTTTTAACTGGTATCTGAACAAATCCGATAATTCAGCTATAAGATGCCTCGTCTTTTCATTTTCTGGTGGTACTGAAGCACTTATAGTATTAAAGATGTTATATAAGAAATGAGGGTTCAATTGTGCCTTTAGAGCAGATAATTCACTCTTTAATGCAGCAGTTCTTAACTCTCCTTCTAAACGTATTTTCTGCTGATTCTCAAGATAGTAGTTATAGGAATGAATAATACCAAATTGAAGGGTGTAAAATAAAGCCGGAATATATATATCCCAAACTCTTGCAACACCACCGAGATGACCATAGCCTAGAACATCAGATACTAAGTAATAGACCTGTTGCCAGACCACAACAAATAATGGCAATAGTATAAAATGCAGCAGTATCTTACGAACGTAACTCCACTTCTTTAACTTCCTAATTAACAACCACCATATAGGATATGTTAGAATGGCCTTCAAAATATAATCTAAACCAACAGAATTCATAAATGCGCCTAAGTCGAGTAATGATGTTTCCCCTTCGTTCCAAGCTCTACTATTAATGGTTATTGCAGCATGATATGCAAAAGCCCAGAATAAATAGAACACAATAAAAACAGCTAACTCTTCAATTTTGATACCTAGAAATCTTCGTTTATGAAATGGTAATGTAGAATCCATAGTTTCGTTTTCAACAAATTTAAAGTTAGCATATTATTTTATAATACTATAATCGACGAGTTGACCTATAGCCAGTTAAATGGACCTGCCAACTTATCGTTCTATAGGTCCACTTATCACTTAGTACGTGTCTATGTTTTTCTTACGTCTGATATTTGAATCATCAAAATTAAAACGACATGAAAACGCTTATCCAATTCGCATTATTAGTAATAACATCAGTAACACTAAATGCACAATCTATTATTACAGGTGTTGTAGTTGATGAAGAACTACAGCCTATTCGATCTGCCACAATATCTGTTCTAAGTGCAGATAAAGTAACTTTTATTAAAGCAGCATTAACCGACGATAATGGTAGGTTCTCAATTAAGAATTTACCTGCAGGTGACTATGTATTAACCATAACAAGTCTTGGTCTTAAAGATTATACTTCAGACATATTCACGACTACAAACACTAACAAAGACTTCGGTGTCATTAAACTAGATCCTGCTGCAGAAAATCTGGATGAAGTGGTTATAGAGTCTGAAAAACCTATGATTCAAGTAAGGGCAGACAAAACCATTTTTAATGTTCACAATACCATTAATGCTGCTGGAGACTCTGGGTTTGAGCTATTGCGAAAAGCACCTGGTATAATCATAGATAATAATGACAATCTGATTGTGGAGGGTAAAACCGGAGTCTTAATCTATATTGATGATAAACCTTCAGTACTAAGAGGAGAGGATTTAGTAAACTATCTCAAGAGTATTCAATCTAGTGATATTGAAGCTGTAGAAATTATCACTCAACCATCATCTAAATATGACGCTGAAGGCAATGCTGGTATCATCAACATCAAATTCAAACGTGATAAGAGCTTAGGAACTAATGGTAGTGTTGCTTCTGGTTTGACTTATGGAGAATTTGCCAGAGTAAATAGTTCTGTCTCTTTTAATAATAGAAGCAAAAAAACAAGCCTCTATGGTACCTTTAGTAATCGTTTTGGAGAGAGTTTAGGCTTTATAAATTTATATAGACAACAGAATAATACAATTTTTGACGCACGTACGGAGACCATTTACGACAATGTCAACACCAATGCAAGATTTGGTTTTGATTGGTATGCTAATAAAAAATCAACATTTGGCATCATACTCTCTGGTAATTTTTCAAACAATGATTCCTTTTCAGATTCTAGAACTCCAATAATACCTAATGGTAATATCACTCCAGATCAGGTTCTAATAGCTGGTAGTGATACGGAGGATGATATCACTAACCTATACACAAACATCAACTACAAGTATGTGGGCATTAATGAACGTTCTATAAATATCGATGTGGACTATGGTAATTATACTAGAGATCGTGAAAACTTTCAACCGAATCAATACTTCAATAGTGATGAATCCCAAATAATCAGTGAAACCATCAACTTTATGGTAACACCAATAGAGATTGACTTATTTACAGCTAAAGTTGACTATGAACAGAACTTTTTAAAAGGAAAATTGAGTTTAGGAGGAAAAATTTCAAAAATTATCACTGATAATAAGTTTGATTTTTTTGACCGAATTAATGGTGAGGATATTTTAATTACTGACCGCTCAAATGATTTTAAATATGACGAGAATGTGAATGCATTATATTTTAATTACAACCGTCAATATAAAAAGTGGAATTTTCAATTTGGATTACGAATGGAACATACCGAATCCGATGGCATTCTCACAAGTCTTCAGGAAGATCAAAATGATCGTGTAAAACGCAGTTACACCGATTGGTTTCCTAGTGGTGGAATTACTTATCAAATGAATCAAAAAAATTCTTTTGCATTAACGTATAGCAAGCGTATACAAAGACCAAACTATGCTAGTCTTAATCCTTTTGAATACAAAATTGATGAATTATCATTTAGTAAAGGAAACCCATTTTTACAACCACAATACACAGATAACTTAAAGTTATCGCATACCTTTAATTACAGATTAAACACTTCTATAAGCTACAGTTTTGTTAGAGACTTTTTTGCTCAAATTACCGAAGCTGTAGGTGAAAATCAGAACTTCTTAATCACTAGAAATGTAGCGAATCAAAAAGTCATCAACCTAGGAATAAGCTATCCGACAAAATTCTCAGATTGGTGGAGTGTGTACTTTAGTGTAAATGCTTTTAGAAGCATCTATGAAGCTACCAACCCAGATTTTAATGAATTGACACAAAACACTTTAAGTTTTTATGCTCAAAATACTTTTAAACTACCAAAAGGGTTTAGAGCAGAATTGTCTGGCTGGTATAGCTCACCTTCTGTTTGGGGAGGAACTTACGAAACGCGTAGCATAGGATCATTAAATTTTGCCATTCAAAAACGCTTCTTCGATGATAATTTGACTGCGAGATTATCCTTTAATGATATTTTATTTACCTCACCTTGGGAAGGTACCACTGAATTTGGTAACCTAACAATTAATGGTGATGGTGGTGGTGATAGCCGACAAGTACGATTCAATTTGGCCTATAACTTCGGGAGAAATGAAATTAAAAAAGCTCGAAAAAGAGATACTGGCTTAAAAGACGAAAAGAATAGAATCTAAAACATCTAAAATTATGAAAACCATTCAAATACTTTTGGTTAGCCTTATCATTATGGCAACACAACAAATTGCAACAGTATCTAATCCTGATTTAGAAGGTACCAGGAAAATCGATTTACGACCAACTCCAGATGCTGAACCCTACTTCACCGTAATGACAATATCTGAAGTTTCAGATAAAACCATAAAAGGTAAAATTTTATGGCAGTTCCATGACATCAGGACTATTAAATACGAGCTGGACTAAAACTTACTTTGCGTTTACCACGTCAGATGCAACTCAGACCTACTACCATTCTGGATATTATTTAGATGGAAAGGTTTATGGTATATCCTATTGTCCAACATGACAGTTAACCGCACCTCGGACTGGAGTACAAGACTAAAAAAGGACCTCAACTGAGGTCCTTTTCTTTATAATCCACTTATATAACTTCCATAAGGATCTTTAATCTGAACACCTTCAGAATAGCGATATTTACTTAGTTTTTTAAATTGTACCAAGCCCCAAAGAATGAATTCTTTTTCAAAATGTACATCCTTAGGATCTATATCTGGCTGATGATCTGCAATTAATGCATCTAATGGTAAAACCTCATCTAGTTTAGTCTTGTAATCTTTATCAGTAAATTCATCAAGTAACTCAAATCCATCACCATTGAAGAACCAAGAAATTAAATCATCGTATGGTGTTTCTTCACCTTGTTTTTCTAATTTTTCAATCTTCGGAAAGTACTTAGGAAATAAAGTCTTAATGGCTTCATCAATTAAAGTATTAGCCACAAAATCTGCTCCTTCTTGTTCTCCTTCATAAACCAATTCTACCTTACCTGTTATCGCAGGAATAACACCAATAAAATCAGATA
Organism: Winogradskyella sp.; assembly: GCF_013213975.1. Taxonomy (GTDB): domain Bacteria; phylum Bacteroidota; class Bacteroidia; order Flavobacteriales; family Flavobacteriaceae; genus Winogradskyella. The sequence continues at coordinate 3,667 of NZ_JABSST010000009.1, read as the reverse complement.
AACGAACTGAAGTTTCTGAATCACCTGCCAATAAAGCTCTACGTTCTGCTGTACTCAGCAGGTTTTCAAAAGCAGTAATACTCATTCTTGCACTTACACCACTTTTAACATCAACATACTCACTATCGCGTGCTTCAAAGCTAATTTGTTCTAAGAGTTCCTTAGCCAATTCAGGGACATGTACTGAAGACGATTGACGACTATCAAGCTTGGCTTCCTGTTCTGTAATCGTCTGGGCAATTTCAACATTATTTGGGTAGTGTGTTAAAATCTGAGACCCTATTCGATCTTTTAAAGGGGTAACAATACTTCCTCTATTGGTATAGTCCTCAGGGTTTGCTGTAAATACAAATTGCATATCTAATGCTAGACGTAATTTAAACCCTCTAATTTGAACATCACCTTCTTGCAATATATTAAACAAGGCTACTTGAATTCTAGCCTGTAAATCTGGTAATTCGTTTATAACAAAAATACAGCGATTGGCTCTTGGTATCATTCCATAATGAATGACACGATCGTCTGCATAACTTAACTTTAGATTAGCAGCTTTAATAGGATCTACATCGCCTATTATATCAGCAACGGTTACATCTGGTGTGGCTAACTTTTCAGCAAAGCGTTCGTCTCTATGCAACCAACTTATTGGTGTATGATCACCGTGTTCTGAAATAAGTTCGATGGCATATCTTGAAATTGGATTTAACGGATCATCGTTTATTTCGGAACCTTCAACCACCGGAATATACTCATCTAAAAGATTCACCATCATTCTGGCTAAGCGTGTTTTTGCTTGACCACGCAACCCTAAGAGATTAATATTATGTCGCGACAAAATAGCGCGTTCTAATTCTGGTATAACCGTATGCTCATATCCATGAATACCCTCAAAGGTGTTGACCCTATTTTTAATATTTTCTATCAGATTATCTCTCAATTCATCTTTAATAGATTTACTCTGATAGCCTGCTTTTTTTAAATCGCCTAATGTTGTAATGTCTTTCATTTTTCAGCTGTTGGCTGTTAGCCTTTGGCTGTTAGCTGTTTCAATTGTATTTTTTGAGGCTAAGGGCTAACACCTAAAAGCTACTAGCTAGTTTATTTATCCTTTAATTCTTCTTTTTCTATTGTTTTCGTAATCTTCAAAAATCATCTCACCTAATCCTTTAAGTCCCGTGTAAAAGGCTTTACCTCTGTTAGCCTGCGTAAATTCTCTAACAAAACGCATCAAATACGGATCTTCAGCAATCATAAATGTGGTGATTGGTATATGCAGTCGTCTGGCTTGTTGCGCCATGGCATAACACTTATTGGTAATATATGGATCAAGACCATTACTGTTTTTATAATATTGACCATCTGGTAATCGCAAACAACTTGGTTTACCATCTGTGATCATAAAAATCTGCTTATTAGTATTTCGTTTACGTCTCAGCATATCCATTGCCAATTGCAATCCTGCAACGGTATTTGTGTGATATGGCCCAACCTTTAAGTATGGTAAATCTTTAATCTTTATAGGCCAAGCATCATTTCCAAAAACCAAAATTTCTATACTATCCTTTGGATAACGTGTAGTGATCAATTCAGATAATGCCATAGCTACTTTTTTAGCAGGCGTTATTCGGTCTTCACCATATAGTATCATGCTATGACTAATATCAATCATAAGGACTGTACTCATTTGCGACTTATGTAAGGTCTCTTCCACTACCAAATCATCTTCAGTTAAATTAAAATCACCAAGTCCATGATTGATTTGTGCATTTCTCAGACTTTCTGTCATTGAAACCTTCTCTAAAGCATCACCAAACTGATAGGATCTAAAATCACCGGTATGCTCATCTCCTAACCCCACACCTTTACTCTTATGGTTTCCTGCACCACTCTTTTTAATCTTACCAAAAATATGATCTAGAGCTTGTTTGCGTATAGCGCGTTCTGTTTTAGCGGTAATCCCATATTTTCCTTTGCCATCGCCTTGACCTTCACCATCTCCAGTCGGATTAATTTCCTCTCTGATGTACCCCTTATTTTTAAGGTCTTCAATAAAATCATCGATAGTATAGTCTGGTGTCGTTAAATTATACTCTTTATCAAGCTGTCTTAACCAATCGATAGCTTCATCAAAATCACCAGAAGTATAAGTTATCAGTTCTTTGAAAATTTCAAATAATTTATCGAATGGCGATTGAAAAGGTGCTTCGTAGGTTTTAAAGACAAACCCCATTTTATGTAATCTTTCTTTCATTGCTACGTAAAAATAAGGCTTTTTTGACTTAAAAAACAGAGATCAAAACACCTTAACAACTCGTTAAGATTTTTAGTATTTCTTTTGCTTAACTTTAGGCTTTACTTAACCAACATTTAAAAATGAAACGACATTTATTTCTTCTATTACTATTATTTATAACAACACTTTCTGCACAAGAATTTTCAATGGATATGGTCAAAAATATGACAGCTCGTAATATAGGACCAGGTGGTATGTCTGGGCGTGTTACGGCTATTGATGTGGTACATAATAATCCTGACATTATGTATGTCGGCACAGCATCCGGAGGTTTATGGAAATCTACTTCAGGAGGTATTAAATGGAAACCTATTTTTGATAAAGAGCTCACGGCTTCTATTGGTGCTGTAGAAATCCAACAATCTAACCCTAGTGTCATTTGGGTTGGTACCGGTGAAGGAAATCCACGTAACTCACTAAATGGGGGTTATGGAGTTTATAAATCTATAGATGGTGGAAAAACATGGATGGCAATGGGTCTGGAAAAAACAAGACACATTCATCGTATCATAGTAGACCCAACAAATCCCGATGTGGTTTATGTTGGAGCTATTGGTTCTCCTTGGGGTGTTCATCCTGAACGTGGTGTATTTAAAACTACTGATGGTGGTAAAACATGGTCTAAAATTTTGTTTGCCAATAACAAAACTGGCATTGCAGATTTAGTAATGGACCCAACAAATCCTAATAAACTCATAGCAGCGCTTTGGGAACACAAACGTGATCCTTGGTTTTTTAATTCTGGAGGAGAAGGCTCTGGTCTTCACATTACCCACGATGGTGGAGAAACTTGGAAAAAGATAACCGATGAAGATGGTTTTCCAAAAGGTGAATTAGGACGAATTGGTGTGGCCATAGCACCAGGTAAACCAAATGTTGTTTACGCTCTAGTTGAAGCTGAGAAAAACGCTTTATATAAAAGTGTGGATGGAGGCTTTAAATGGAGAAAAATAAATGACAAAAACGATATTGGTAATAGACCTTTTTACTATTCGGAAATTTATGTAGATCCAGAAAATGAAAACAGAGTCTATTCAATTTTTACGTACGTTAATGTTTCTGAAGATGGTGGTAAAAACTTCACACAATTAATGCCTGCTTATGGTGTGAGTAATGGAGTGCATCCAGATCATCATGCTTGGTGGATTCATCCAAAGGATGGGAGTTTTATGATTGATGGAAATGATGGGGGAATGAATATTACCAAAGATGGTGGAAAGACTTGGCGCTTTATTGGTAATTTACCCGTGGCACAATTCTATCATATTGCAGTGGATAATGAATATCCATATAATGTATATGGCGGTATGCAAGACAATGGTTCATGGAGAGGACCGGCTTATGTGTGGCGGGCTCAAGGAATAAGAAATAGTT
>NZ_JABSST010000089.1 GCF_013213975.1 Winogradskyella sp. | reverse complement strand
ACACACCTTCTTTAACATTATGAACCGGAGAATACCCTTTTAAATATTCAAACATCTCCTTGCTGTCTTCTGCTGTACCATAATCATATGCCCATCCTGCTCCTGCAGTAAAAGTGTGATAACGCAACATATCCAAAACACCAACAGCAGGTAATGCTACTTTCATTAAATCAGGTCTTTGAGTCATTGTCGCTCCGACTAATAACCCACCATTAGAACCTCCGCGAATAGCTAAATAATCAGAAGAGGTATAGTTATTGGTAATAAGATATTCACCTGCAGCTATAAAATCATCAAATACATTTTGCTTTTTCATTTGTGTTCCGGCATCATGCCAAGCTTTTCCATATTCTCCACCACCTCTTAAATTGGCAACAGCATAAACACCACCCTGTTCCATCCATACGGCATTTGCGATGCTAAAACTAGGAGTCAAAGAAATATTAAATCCTCCATAGCCATAAAGAATGGTTGGATTTTTCCCATTAAGACTAATGCCTTTTTTGTAAGTTATAATCATCGGAACATCAGTGCCATCCTTAGACTTATAAAACACTTGTTTGCTTTCATAATCCTCGGGATTAAAGTCTATGCTAGGTTTACGGAATAATTCTGAAGTTCCAGTTTCAATATTATATTTATAAATACTTCCCGGGGTTACATAATTTGTAAACGAATAGTATAATTCTTTTTCTTCCTTCTTTGCTCCAAACCCATTAGCACTCCCTACTCCTGGTAGTTCCACCTCTCTTATCAATTGACCGTTATAATCGTACTGTAAAACCTTTGAAACAGCATCTACCATATATTTTGCAAAAAATGTTCCTCCTCCAGTAGAGGGTGTTAGTACATTCTCGGTCTCTGGAATAAAGTCTTTCCAATTTTCTGGTCCAGGATTAGACGCATCTACGGTAACTACACGTCTATTAGGTGCATCTAGATTAGTCATGATGTAAAGTTTGGACCCTACATTTTCAATGATGTTTGAATCTGAATCGGTATGTCCTAAGATTTCAACTAATGGAGCATCAGGAACGTTTAAATCTTTAATGTACAATTTGTTTCCAGAAGTAGAAACTCTTGGTGTGATTATAAGGTAGCGGTCGTCTTCCGTTACACCACCATAAATATATCTATGTTTTTCTTCTGGTGTCCCTCCATAGATTAATTGATCTTCGGATTGTTTTGTGCCTATTTTATGATAATAAACTTTATGCTGATCTGTTTTAGCTGATAATTCGCTTCCTTTAGGTTTGTCATAACTTGAATAATAGAAGCCTTCATTTTTGTACCAGGACATACCGCTAAATTTAATATCTATAAGGGTGTCTTCAACAATTTCTTTGGTCTCCACGTCCATTACAAGAATCTTTCTCCAGTCGCTTCCTCCTTCAGAAATGGCATATGCTAGTGTTTTCCCATCTTTAGAAAAACTAGTACCTCCTAATGATATGGTACCGTCTTCTTTAAATGTATTAGGATCAAGGAACACTTTGGCAGTACTTGGGTCGTCGCCTGTTTTATATCTGTAAATCACATATTGATTTTGAAGTCCATCATTCTTGTAGAAATAGGTGTAATCTCCTTCAACAAATGGAGATCCTATTTTCTCGTAATTCCAAAGTTTTGTTAAGCGGTCTTTTAGTTCTTCTCGGTATGGGATATTCTCCAAGTAACCAAATGTGGTTTCATTTTGAGATTTAACCCAAGCTTCGGTTTGTTTACTTCTATCGTCTTCTAGCCAACGGTAAGGGTCAGCAACTGCAACATTAAAGTACGTGTCTACAGTATCAACCGTTTTAGTTTCAGGATATTCTAATGTAATAAACTCTCTCACGTTTTCTGTTTCATTTTTACAAGAAACAAAAATACTTAGTGCAGCTGTAACTAGAAGTAATTTTTTCATAATAGGTCTTTTTGATATTAAGCAATGTTAATCTCAAAGATAAGTATTAACAAAATTGACTAAATCAAAAATTTCTTAAAACTTATAGTAAATTGGGAACCCAATAATAAGCGAATACCAACAAATTTTTTAATTAATTAGTTGAAATACAAAAAACTATCGCTATTATGAAGTCTTTAAATGCAGTTGCGACTCTTATGAAAACTAGTAACGAGTGTTACATTTTGGCCTTATACTAAGACTTGTTTGACCAAATATTCCGCTATTTGAATTGTATTAGTAGCAGCACCTTTCCTTAAATTGTCACTAACAACCCAAAGATTTAAGGTCTTTGGTTGAGAGCCGTCACGTCGTATTCTTCCGACAAATACATCATCTTTACCATTAGCGTACATTGGCATTGGATAAACATTGACATCAAGATTATCCTGTACTGTAACTCCGTCGGTTGCATTTAGAAGTTTTCTAACTTCAGTTAGGTCAAAGTCATTTTCAAATTCAACATTCACAGCTTCGCTATGGCCGCCAGCAGTAGGTATTCTAACTGCAGTTGCAGTAACAGCAATCGATTTGTCATTTAGGATTTTTTGAGTTTCTCTAACCAACTTCATTTCTTCTTTTGTATAGCCATTGTCCTCAAAAACATCACAGTGTGGAATAGCATTTTTATGAATTTGATAATGATAGGCCATTTCTCCTCTTTTACCAGCAATTTCATTTTCTAATTGCTCAACGGCTTTAACACCTGTTCCAGAAACGGATTGGTATGTAGAGACAACGATGCGCTTAATTTTATACTTATTGTGCAGTGGTGCTAATGCCATAACCATTTGAATGGTAGAACAGTTTGGATTAGCTATAATTTTATCATCTTTAGATAATAGGTTAGCATTAATCTCTGGTACCACAAGTTTCTTAGTGGCATCCATTCTCCAAGCAGAAGAATTATCGATAACTGTGGTTCCTACCTCAGCAAATTTTGGAGCCCATTCTAATGATATACCACCACCTGCCGAAAATAAAGCAATATCTGGACGCTTTTCAATAGCCGAAGGAATACTTATAACCTCATGTTCAGTCCCTTTGAATATTATTTTTTTTCCTACTGAGCGCTCAGAAGCGACTAAAAGTAATTCATCAACCGCGAAGTTGCGTTCCTCTAATACATTAAGCATTACATTACCTACCAAACCAGTTGCACCAACTACAGCTATTTTCATGTGTTTTTATTAAAAATGAACCACAAAGCTAATCAAAAATTTACCCTTATTATATAATTAATTTTGGCCTTTAACAATTAAATCACAAATTGTTAAATATATAACAATTTAGGATTCTTAAAAGAAAAACCCAAGCGATTGCCTGGGTTTGATTAAGAAAATATAATGTAGCGGTGTCGCCAACGTTTATTTCTTTAAAGAATCTCTAATTTCTATCAATAAATCAATTTCTGATGGACCAGCTGGTGCTTCCGGTGCCGGTTCTTCTTTTTTATTTATTTTATTAACTCCTTTTACAATCATAAACATCACAAATGCTACAATTATAAAATCAATAACATTGGTTAAAAATGTTCCGTACTCTAAAAATACTTCTCCAACCTTTTCACCAGCGTCATTCAGTTCACCTTCTTTTAATTGAAACTTTAATGACTTAAAATCGGAATTGAAGATTAATCCAACTAATGGGGAAACAATGCCTCCTGTAAATGACGCGACTACATTATTAAAAGCAGCACCCATAACAAAACCAACAGCAATGTCGACCAGATTGCCTTTCATTGCAAATTCTTTAAATTCTTTTAACATAATTAGTTAGTGTTTTAATTATTATGCCGCTAAAGTAACGAATTTTAAGATATGTTAAAATTTTAACATTCAGACACGTTAAGATACTTACGCTTTACGCGCTGTGAAATAGCAGTAATTAGTTCATAGGAAATGGTGCTTGCAGTTTCTGCCAATTGAGAAGCTTTAGTGGTCCCATCAAAAATTATGACTTCATCACCTTCGCTGCAATCGATATCAGTTATGTTCACCATAATCATGTCCATACAAACATTTCCAATTATTGGTGCTTTTTTGTTATTAATAAATACGTAACCATTCCCATTCCCGTATGATCTACCTATGCCATCAGCATGGCCTATTGGGATGGTTGCAGTTTTTTCAAATCCTCTAGCCTTGTAAGCTCTATTATAACCTACAGATTCACCTTCTTCAATACAATGAATTTGAGAAATTACAGATTTAAGCGCGGCAATTGGTTTTAATTGATTGTCTTCTTCTTCAGAGTTACCAAATCCAAAAAGTCCAATACCACACCGTACCATGTCAAAATGCGCTTCAGGATAATTAATGACGCCAGAAGTGTTACAGAGATGCCTCCAAGGTCGATAATCTAATTTACTGTTAAATTCTAAAGCTATAGAATCAAATGCTTTAATTTGTCGTTTTGTGAAATCAACTTCCTTAATGTCTTCACTAGCTGCTAGATGAGAAAATAAAGATTTTACTCTTACTGATTTTGTACTATTTATTTTCGATATGACATAATCTATATTACTGTCCCAAAAGCCTAGGCGATTTAATCCAGTATTAAATTTAATATGTACTGGATAATTGTTCTGCATTTCACTTTCGGCAACCCTAACAAACTCATTTAAAACCTTGGAGTTGTAAAGGCTAGGTTCTAAGCAGCGATTAATAATAGTTTTAAAATTTACAGGTTGGGGATGCAGCACTAAAATGGGTGTTTTTACACCAGCGTCTCTTAGAGCAATACCTTCATTTGTGTAGGCTACAGCAAAATAATCCACCTGTAATTGTTCCAAATGTTTGGCAACTGCTATAGAATCGCTTCCATAAGCAAAGGCCTTAACCACTGCTAAAAACTTAGTTTTTGAATCTAATTTAGATTTAAGGTAATTAAAGTTGTGAGATAGTGCGCTAAAATCAATCTCGAGAACCGTTTCAGTTGCTTTAGGCATTTGATTTTTTTTCTTTAGATTTCACCTCCTCAGGATCATTTACTTTCATTTGCCTTACCTTATCTCTAAGCATACTTTTGTAAAAGGCTGCTCTGCTTAAAGGCTCGTATTCATCTACCTCTCCTAGTAATACCAAATCATCGCTTTTTGCTTTTCTGTAACTGTACTGGGCTAAATTCCCTGTTTTTGTACATATGGCATGCACTTTAGTTACATATTCAGCTGTTGCCATAAGATATGGCATAGGCCCAAACGGATTTCCTTTAAAATCCATATCAAGTCCAGCTACGATAACACGTATACCTTTATTGGCTAGATCATTACAAACACGTACAATCTCATCATCAAAAAACTGAGCTTCATCTATACCCACAACATCGCAGTCATCTGCCAAAATAGGAATATTAGCTGCTGCAGGTACTGGAGTAGATCTTATTTCATTTGAATCATGGGAAACAACCATTTCATCATCGTAACGAATATCAACGGCTGGTTTAAAAATTTCAACCTTTTGCCGCGCAAATTGAGCGCGCTTTAATCGTCGAATTAGTTCTTCAGTTTTCCCAGAGAACATTGACCCGCAAATCACTTCAATCCACCCAAATTGTTCTTTATGATTTACTGTATTTTCAAGAAACATTTCGTAAATTTAGCACTAAAAGGTAGTATTTATTCGTTTGTATAAAGGTCAATCAAAATTATTAAAAATCAAAAGTAAAAATGAAAAAGAAATTAGAATCAGAATTAATTAGTATAGCACACCGGATTCTAAAATTAAAGGGTAGAGAAGACGTGGATAGAATGCATGAAGAGGTTACTCAGTTGTATGAGAAATTGACCGTTTTAAAGTTTGCTCATGAGAATTTTGAAGATGACATGCCAACAATTGGTAATGACTCTTCGTTCTTTGACATGTTAGATACAGCATTTAATAATAAAATTAGTGACAATATAGAGGTTGGTAATAAAACTTACATTAATGTCGATGAAAGAGAAGATGACGGCATTATGGAGCCTGTTATGGAAAAGATAAAGGACATGGTTGCTCAAATGCCTGAAGAAGCACAACAGGTAGATGTTTTGTTTGAAGAAGCGGTCGCTAACGAAAAACCCACTACCATAGAATTTGAAACCATATCCTCTGATTTTGCAGACCTACCAGAATTTGAACCTATTGAAGAAGCTCAAAAAAGAGAAGCTGAAAAAGGTAAAAAATCATTAAACGATCAATTAAAAGGTCAGAGTTTACAAATAGGGCTCAACGATAAGATCGCTTTTATTAAGCATTTATTTGATGGTAAAAGTGAAGATTATAACAGAGTTATATCTCAAATCAATACTGCAAATTCTTTAGTTGAAGCTAACAGGTTAATCTCAGAGATGGTTAAACCAGATTATAATAACTGGTTAGGTAAAGAGGAATATGAAGAGCGATTTATCGAAATAGTCCAAAGTAAATTTAGTTAATTAATGCGGGCTAAGAATATTGTCTATTGGGTAAGTTCAGTCTTACTTTGCTTTGTTTTTTCGTATTCTGCCTTTATGTACTTTTCAAAAACCGAGATGGTTCACGGTTTTTTTGAAAGTTTTAATTACCCAACTGACATTGTTATTCCATGAGCGATACTCAAGGTAATTGGGGTTGTAGTGATTTTATTAAGACCTAAAGCATGGCTAACAGAATGGGCCTATGCAGGGTTTTTCTTTGATCTTATTTTGGCTACAACTGCGCACCATTTTGCCGATCATCCTTTAGGGTTATTCTTTTATACTGTTTCTATCTTATTTATATCCTATTTCTTAGGGAACTATATCAGAGCCTAATTTAATAATTGAGATAAATATAGCCCTGATAAGAGGTATCTAGTGCATTTATTTCTAAATCATAAAAATAAGTGCCTACAGGAAGTAGCTCTGAGGAATTAGGGAATCCCATATTGGCTTTGCCACCCCAAGTGTTCGCATAATTATTTCCTTGATAAATTTGTGCACCATAGCGGTTGTAGATTTTAATTGTGTTTTCTGGAAAATCTTCAATACATGGAATAACTAAAACATCGTTTTTGCCATCACCATTAGGTGAAATACCTTCTGGGATTTGCAAACAATTAGAAATTTCAACACTCGCACTATCTTCATTGTTAGAAGAGTCTCTATCAATTTCAGAAAGGCTATTTAAAGCAGCGACGTTTAATAAATTTATCGAAGAAACAACCTGAACATTGATTTGTAACGTAGCACTTTCATTTGGCATTAAGCTTGGAATAGTCCATATTAAGGAGGATTCATCAAATCCACCCATACTTGATACAGCAGAAATAAACTCATAACCTTGAGGTAACACGTCAAGGATTTCGATATTAGTACCTTCTGAAGTTCCAAAATTAGAAGCAGTGATGGTAAATGTTGTTTGATCACCAATAATAACTTCAAATGGCTCAACAGTCTTTGTTATTGCAATATCCACATTTGATGTGTCTATTATTACATTTAAAGTTGCACTTGTTTGTGATGTGTCAATATTGTTTGTATTGCTAAAATTTGAAAAATTATTAAGATAAGATCCAGCAGTATCAGAAGTCACCATTACTGAGAATGTACAGCTTTCAACGCCATCCGGGAATATGAGGTCTGAAATACCAACTGAAGTATCACCAATATTACCATTAAATACAGCTGTGCAGCCATTTGCTTCTACCCAATTAGGTATACCGGATAAAACCACTCCATTAGGAAGGTTATCTATAAATGCAATATTATTTTGGGTTGGATTACTAGCAATATTAAAAATTGTAAAAACAAGTTCACTTTCTCCTCCTTCAAAAATCGTTTCTGGCAAAAAGAATTTATCTAATTCTGGTGAAATCACCTGAACACTATTAATAGAAATATTGGTTTCAGGAGTAACCTCTTCATTATTCGCTGCACTAGGAAATGCTTCTGCAACATTATTAAAGGCTCCGCCAAAAGCAGGTGCAATAACAGGAATACTTATACTAACCGTAGATCCAGCATCAATTACGGGTACAATTCCTGTAATTGTGTTGCCATTAATGTTAAAATTAGAGATGCAGGTCGCACTCCCAGAGCTTACAGTACATGTTGGGCTGCCAGAAATTGTAAAAGCAGCATTAAGTACATTTTCAAATTCAATATCTATAGCAGTAGAGCTGGTAATACTGTTGCTAATATCTACGATCCAATTAAGAGCCTCTCCTGTTTCAACTTGTGTAAATTCAGGATAAGTTTGTACGACTAAATCTACACATGGGGCAAAATAGGTTGCAACTTCAGCTATATTATCCGATAGGTTCGTTTCAACAACGTCATTCACATGGCTTACTCTAACTACATTTTCTCCTATTATTAGTGAGGTTGAACATTCTGGTTGCCAATCTACAGTTACACTAAAGGTTACAGAACTGTTGGCAGGAAGTATCCAATTATCTTCAGGTAAGACTTCCCAAAAGGTATCAAAACTACCATCCTCAGTCACACCATCATGAATTACACCTACATAAGCATTATTAATACTAAAACAATTAGCACTACCTGTTGTTCCAATACATTCTACCGATGTCAGCATAGCATTTAATGCAGTGGCACTAGATGGAGGTACTGGCATATGGTCTTGAACTTGAATCGGTTGGTCTGAAGTACCAGAATTAGTAATTATAATCTCGTAAGTAACTTCTCCCCATTCTGTAGTGTTTTGAGGGGTACCGCCAACAGGCAATTCAGGGCTAGTTTGAACTTTTGATACCTGAAGAGCATATGAATCACCAATATCACAAGGTTCTTCAAGCGGAAGTTCTATATTATTAAAGAAAGAGTTGTTATTTGGATCAATATCGACCAGTTGTGAATCAACAAGTACAATCTCGCTTTTAATCGATGCTTCAACCTGATTTGGGAATGGATTACAAGGAGGCTCAATGAATTTAACGACAGTTTCAATAAGTATGGTTGTATTTGGTTGCAAGGTAAACTCACTAGTCACCCATAATTGTCCATTATCAGATATGGTGAAATCATCACAAGCTAGAGAACTATTGGTTGTAATACAATTCACAGAAATAATATCCCAATCTACATTAGGGGATAAGTTCTGCATAAAGATAAGCACTGGTGCTTCTAGAGGTCCATTATTACAAATGGTTGTTTCAAAAGTAACTTCTTGATCATATTCTATATCAACAGATAAATCTGGATTGGTTTGTATGGTTTCCACACACACATCAGTTTCAGGACAAGGATCTGCACTGAGTAAATCTGTCAGTACACCATTTGATACATTAGGAGATACATTAGAATGTCCTAAAGCTATTCTAATAAAACTCTCAACATCGATTGGGAATGGATTTGACGAACAAGCAAGACTAGAGTATCGATAAACCAATTCAATTGTCTAGCTTCCACCAGACGTGAATTCTACAGCTTCGTTAAAAATAAAGTTAGAAGGGGCAGTAATTAAGGATGTGGCAGATACTGTATTTGAAAAGGTATTGAGATTTGTTAAATCAGGACACAGTGTTCCATTAGTACTACCAATACAATCTAATGATACAAATTCTGAAAAAGGTAAGCCATTTTCGGGCAGTGATTCTAGAAGTAATTTCCCTTCAATAGCGTCAACCAGAAAATCAATAGCACTATTATTTGTGATAGTGAATTGATAGGTAACTTCGTCTCCCCAAGCATCAATGGCTGTTCCTTCTGCTGGCTGAATTTGCACATGAGAAACCGTAAAGTCTATTACAATATCTAATACATCGATAGAGATAATAGATTGATTATTGCTAGTATTTGTATCAGTTGTTCCATTAGGAGGACTAATCGTTCCGTTGGCTGCTATCCCACCAAGGTTTGTTGGGGCAGTAACCGCAACCAATAACTCAACACTAGAATTGTTTGGAAGGTCTGCAATGATTCCAGTTAAAACATTCCCCGTGATATTAATTCCCGAAACATCTGTAGCCCCATTAGTATTATTTTGTGAAGTCGTACTGTTAATAATTAAATCATCATCAAAGTCTATGGATATATTAGCGTTACTAACAGTATTGCCAGAATTAGAAATGGTAATGAGGTATTGAAAATCTTGATATATATCTACCTGTGATACAGCACTCCCACCTAAATTTTGTGCTTCAATATTAATAGATAAATCTGTAGTTTGACTTTGAGCTTGCGCATATAAAAAGCATAAAAACAATAAGCATAATTGTTTAATCATCTGGAATTCTTGGATTGATAGTTAATAGCTTAAAGGGGAGGAATATTAAATATAATAGATAATTTTTGAATTCTCCTACTTATTGCCCTTATATGTAACTAAGATGTCAAATACTTTAAATGGTTGCGTCATCTTGTAGAAAAGATTGTAAATTTGATTTGAAACTATCTCATTTATGAAGCTATTCCTTGTACCAACGCCAATAGGAAATCTTAAGGATATTACCTTAAGAGCTATAGATGTTTTAAAAGAAGTTGATTTAATCTTAGCTGAAGATACACGTACTTCAGGTAAACTTCTGAAGCATTATGATATTGTTACTCCAATGCAAAGTCATCATATGCATAACGAGCATAAAATTGTGAAGGCTTTAATCGAAAAATTAAAATCAGGATTATCGATTGCCGTTATAAGTGATGCTGGTACACCAGCAATTTCTGACCCTGGGTTTTTATTGGTTCGTGCTTGTGTAGAAGTGGGTATTGAGATTGAAACTTTGCCTGGAGCAACGGCATTTGTTCCTGCCCTTGTTAATAGTGGTTTACCGAATGATAAGTTTGTTTTTGAAGGGTTTTTGCCTGTAAAAAAAGGACGTCAGACAAGACTCAATTTATTAGCAGAAGAAACAAGGACCATGATTTTTTATGAAAGTCCACACAAGCTCATTAAAACTCTAAGACACTTTTGCGATTATTTTGGCGAAGATCGTCAGGTATCAGTATCAAGAGAGTTGACAAAACTATACGAGGAAACCATTAGAGGAACGGCTAAGGAGGTTTTTGAACACTACACCAACAAACCACCTAAAGGAGAGATTGTTATTATAGTGGCTGGAAAAAAGTAGTGAATGTATTACTTAATAATATCAGTCAATGTAGCACCTGTAAAGCGCATTTACCTTTAGGTCCAAGACCCGTCGTAACAGCACATCCAAAATCCAAAATTGTTATTATTGGTCAGGCTCCTGGAAAAAGGTGCATCAGTCGGGAATTCCTTGGAATGATCAAAGCGGTAAAAAGCTACGAGAGTGGTTAAATGTTACAGATGAGGAATTTTACAATACAGAGAACTTTGCCATTATACCAATGGGATTTTGCTATCCTGGAAAAGGAAAAACAGGAGATTTACCACCACGGCCAGAATGTGCACCACAATGGCATGACGCTTTATTA
>NZ_JABSST010000088.1 GCF_013213975.1 Winogradskyella sp. | reverse complement strand
GTGGTAACTTATAATGTTAGTGATGCTGCTGGTAATGCAGCGAACCAAGTTGTACGCACTGTGAATGTGGCACTCGCACCAACATGTAATGATGGAATTCAAAAAGGTGATGAAACTGGTATTGACTGCGGAGGATCTTGTGCGCCATGTAGTGATTCTGATGTAGTTCTTAATGAAGGCTATTTTGAAACTGGGTGGGATAGTTGGATAGATGGTGGTGCTGATTGTGCCAGACGACTTGATGAAGCAAGATCCTATGAGGGTCAGTATTCAATTAGAATTAGAGATAATTCTGGTGTGGCGTCATCAATGACTTTAAACAACATTGATATTACTTCTTTCAACTCAGTTGAAGTTGATTTTTATTTCTACGTTCGAAGCATGGAGAATGGTGAGGATTTCTGGTTACGCTTCTTTGATGGCTCTTCTTGGATTACCGTAGAGACTTGGACTAGAGGTGTAAATATTAATAATAATACGTTTTATAATGCGACGGTTAATCTTACACCTATACAGTACAATTTTGCAGTGAATTCTGGATTTAGATTCCAGTGTGATGCCTCTGGTAATAACGATCAAATTTTTATAGATCAAGTGACCATTACAGGAATTTCTTCTGGTTCTAAAGGAAAAAAAGATAATTTAGAAATAGTAGGTTATTTAGAATCTCCTGAGTTGTCAGAGTTTGATATTAAGTTATATCCTAACCCAGTTAAAGGCAATATTTTAAATGTTGAAATTCCTAGTTTGGAAATCTTTAACTATAAAATAATTAATATTCAAGGTAGAATTATCCTTTCTGGAAGATCAGAAGGAAAAATAGATGTTTCTAAATTGGAAGGTGGTATGTACTTTATTGAAGTCAATGAAGGAGATGAAACACTGACGAAGAAGTTTATTAAAAATTAAGTGTTCATAATTGAACTTAAAAAAGCCTAGATTTCAAATCTGGGCTTTTTCTGTTATAATTAAAAATAAATAAAAATTCAGTTTTCGTAATCTTTTTCTTCAAAACTAATGTGGTAAAACCACATTTTTAGTCTTGTTTTTAATTATTAACGAAAACGTTTTCGGAATTTTTTAAGAATTAACAAAATTTTAATATTTTCGATGAAAAATTTGCAAAACTAACACTAACCTTTTAAGAAAATGAAGAAAAAGCTAACCTTTTTTGCAGGAATTTTATTGTTGATTTCTGTGGGAACCCTATTTTTTTTAAACAATGAACAGAATTCAGAATTAACTATTGAACAGCAGCGAGAGGCACATGCCAAAATCATCGCAAATTCACCTTTTAAGGAGAGTTTAACTTGGGACAAAAAGAAACGGAAAAAGGAAGGGTTACCTCCAAACCGTTATTTTGAGCAAATGTGGGAACTTACTGTAAACCCAAGTACGGGAAAATTAGATGACGGTGAGTTAACGTTGTTGAGACAGCAGCTTGAATTAGATAGAATTGCTGGTCGAAATCCCGGAGAAGCAGGAAATGACTGGGATGAGCGTGGACCAAATGATATTGGTGGAAGAACACGCGCCATTTTATTCGATCCTAATGATCCCTCAGGCAACATTGTCTATGCAGGAGGTGTAAGTGGTGGCTTATGGAGAAATACCAATATCACAAACTCAGGGTCTCAGTGGGAACGCCTACAAAATATTCCTGGTAATTTATCGGTTACATCCATAACAGTTGATCCTAATAACTCTAACCGATGGTATGTAGGAACAGGGGAGCAGTATACTGCAGGTGATGTTGTAGGAACTGGTGTCTATGTAACTAATGATGGCGGGAATACCTGGAACTCAGTAAATATTCCACCAGCAGGTCCTGGAACTTTTGAATTTAATGCTTCAAACTTATTCTTATCTGGGATTTTTTATGTGAATGATATTGTAGCGTGGGATAATAATGGTAATACAGAATTATTTGTTGGAGTAGGTGCTCATGTTTATGGTGCTTCAAGTAGTCCAACCAATTGGTTGGGCCTTCAAACAGCTGGATTATATCGTTCAACTAATGATGGTGCCACTTGGAATAGAATAGAAACTTCAAACCTTCAATTTGACTTTGCTGGAACAGCATATCCTATAATTCCAAATGATTTTGAGATAGGCGCAGATAATACACTTTGGATGGGAACCATAACGACTCCTGGAATTGGAGGTACAGGTGGTGGTCGCGTATTTAGCACAACAAACGGAAGTTCTTGGACTGAAGCAGGCGCGTCTCCATTAACCGATTCTAATAGAGTGGAGATTGCAGTTTCTGCTAGTAATCCAAATAAAATGTATGCTTTAACACAAGGCGTTAATACCCCAGTACATGTTTATACATCGAATAACCGTTTTGGAAGCATTTCAAATGGAGCACTACCAAATGATGCAGATCAGGGTATCCCTGCGAACGACTTTTGTAGAGGTCAGGCTTTTTACGATCTAATGATAGAGGTTGACCCTAATAATGATAACATCGTTTATGTTGGTGGAATTGACTTGTTTAGATCTACTAACAGTGCCAGTTCTTGGACCCAGATTTCTAAATGGTCTAATAACCCTGGATTAAATACGTTGAATGTTCCTTTCGTACACGCAGATCAACATGCTATGACCTTTAGACCAGGAAATTCTAATCAAGCAGTTTTTGGTAATGACGGAGGCATCTATTATGCATCAAGTTTATCAGCAGCTTCAGGAAACGGTTCTGCAATAGGTGTTAGAAATAATAACTATAATGTAACGCAGTATGTAAAGGCTGGAATTGGTCCTAACGGAAGTGGAACGACGAATGTTATTTTTACTGCTGGTGCACAAGATAACGGTTCTCAGGCATTTAGAAATGCTAATGCCTCACCTGGGATTAATGGTTCTGAAGAATTATCAGATGGTGATGGTTTTTACACCTTTGTCGATAAAGACGGTCAGTATATGATTGCAACCTTTGTAGCCAACGTTATTTATAGATTTAACTTACCTTGGAATGGTTTAGGACGACGACAAGGTGGGGCAACGACCCTATCTAATGACCAATCTCGTGGAGATTTTGTTAATCAAATGGATTATGATAGTGATGCGAATCGTCTATTAACTAATAACTCAAATTCCACACAGAATGCAATAAAGTCAATTAATGTGGCTTCAAACTCAAGCGGAAGTCTTACAAATTCATTATTAACAGCAGAGCCATCGGCATTTAGAGCTTCTCCTTTTGCCAATAATGTATGGTATGTTGGTTTAAAAAATGGGGATCTAATTAGATTGTCTAATGTCAATAACAATAGTGCGAGTTGGACGAGTGTTTCGACACCCTTCTTAGGTTCAGTATCTTCTATTCGCTTTGGGGAAACTGCAAATGACATATTTGTTACCATCCATAATTATGGAGTTACTAGTGTTTGGGCAACATCTAATGGTGGTTCAAACTGGGTAAGTAAAGAAGGGGATCTTCCTAATATCCCCGTGAGAGATATGTTGCAAAACCCTTTAAATAGAGATGAAGCGATACTAGCGACACAATTAGGTGTATGGTCAACGTCTAATTTTAATGCAACTAATCCAAATTGGTCACAGGCTTATAACGGAATGAGCGATGTTAGTGTGACTTCGTTTGACTATTGGGCAGTAAATGGTAATGACAACAACAACCAGATTATTGCCTCAACATATGGTAGAGGTGTTTTTACAGGTTCTTTTACAGCAACGGCTGTGCCTGATACTGAAGCTCCTTCAGTACCAAGTAATTTAACAGCATCTAATACTACTCAGAATTCTACAGATTTGACGTGGACGGCTTCTACAGATAATGTTGGCGTTTCAGGATACGATATATTACAGGATGGTTCAGTTGTAGCTTCTGTATCTGGCACCACAACCAATTATCAAGTTACTGGATTAAGTCCAAACACAAGTTATGCTTTTAGAGTAAGAGCAAACGATGCAGCAGGCAATCAATCTGGAAATAGTAATGTCGCAAACGTAACAACAGATGCGCCAGATACTACAGCGCCATCTGTGCCAACTAATTTAATAGCTTCAGGCGTAACTTCAAATTCCGTTAATTTATCTTGGACAGCTTCAACAGACAACGTTGGTGTGGCTTCGTACGACGTTCTTAGAAATAGCACCGTAATTGGTAATACAACTAATACGAGTTTTACGGTTACAGGATTAACACCTGAAACTCAGTATACCTTCACTGTAGTAGCGAAAGATGCTACAGGAAATGTTTCTGGTGAAAGTAATAGTGCTACAATTACTACAGATGCTGTTCCTGTTACCTATTGTTCATCTCAGAGTTCTAATGTTAACGATGAGTATATTTCAAGAGTTCAGTTAAATACTATTGATAACAGTTCAGGAGCGCAGTTCTATTCTGATTTTACGTCCCAGTCAACAACTTTGACTAAAGGCTCGCAATACACTGTGACAATAACACCAACTTGGACAGGTACATTATATAATGAGGGGTATTCTGTTTGGATTGATTATAACAGAGATGGTGATTTTACAGATGCTAATGAACAAGTATTTACGCAGGCTCCTACTCAGGCAACCCCAGTTAGCGGAAGTTTTACAGTTCCAAACACCGCGTCTGAAGTGTCAACTAGAATGCGTGTAACCATGAGCTATAACGCTACAGTTGGTCCTTGTGCTTCCTTTACTTATGGTGAAGTAGAAGATTATACCATAATAATTGAAGGCACAGGTCCAGATACTGAGGCTCCTGTGATTACTTTAAATGGTGCTGCGACAGTTAATCTAAATGTAGGGGAAACCTATACAGAACTTGGTGCTACTGCCACAGATAATGTCGATGGTGATGTTACAGGTAATGTTATTATTGGTGGTGATACTGTCAATACAAATATCGCAGGTAGTTACATTGTAACCTATAACGTTAGTGATGCAGCAGGAAATGCAGCAAATGAAGTCACAAGAACAGTAAATGTTAATGCAGATATTACGGCTCCAGTAATTACATTAAATGGGCCATCATCTGTTATTTTAGAACTTGGGCAAGCCTATAACGAGCAAGGCGCTACAGCAACAGACAATATTGATGGAGATATTTCTGCTAATATTGTAATTGGTGGTGATACAGTTAATACCAATGCTGCTGGCTCATACATTGTAACTTATAATGTTAGTGATGCTGCTGGTAATGCTGCTAATCAAGTAACTAGAACAGTGACAGTTAATCCAGATTCTACGGCTCCGGTTATAACTTTAATAGGCGCGTCTATTGTAGATCTTAATGTAGGTGATACTTATACGGAACAAGGAGCTACAGCATCAGATAATATTGATGGGAATATTTCTGCCAATATTGTAATTGGTGGTGATACAGTTAACACTAGTCTTGCTGGCACCTACATTGTAACTTATAATGTTAGTGATGCTGCAGGCAATGCTGCTAGCCAAGTCACAAGAACTGTTAATGTAAACGAGGTGTCAAGTGGTTGTACAGGTGGCATATCCACCTTCCCATATACAGAGAGTTTCGAATCTGGTGATGGTTGGACTCAAGTTGGAGGTGATGACGGTAATTGGGTAAGAAATAGCGGATCAACACCTTCTAATACTACTGGACCAAGTTCTGCAGCAAATGGATCTTTTTATATGTTCTTAGAGGCTTCTACTAACAATAGTCCAGGGCAGATAGGACCAAATGCTACTGCTATTTTAGTTAGTCCTTGTTTTGATTTGACTGCTGAAACAGCTGCAGTATTTACATTCCAAAACCACTTATATGGAACAAATATAGGTACCTTATCTCTTGAAGTTTCTACCGATGAAGGAACGTCATGGGCTTCGATTTGGAACCTATCAGGAAATCAAGGTAATCAGTGGAATCAAGCTTCGGTTGACTTGGCTTCCTATACGGGTCAGTCTATTACGTTACGATTTGTTGGAACAACAGGTTCAAGTTGGAGAAGTGATATTGCTATTGATAATTTAGAGTTAAATGCTGATGATGGATCTGGTTCTTCAGGTTGTGATGTTTTGAATTTTAATGATTATACACTTAATTCCTTCTCAACTCAAGATACAGACGGAAGTAATTCAATTGGCAATGGCGGAACATCATTAACCTTATCAAATAACACATGGAAATATATTAATTTCCCATATACTGTAACAGCTAATACCGTAATTGAGTTAGAGTTTAGCAGTACTTCGGAAGGGGAAATCCATGGGATTGGATTTGAAAATGATAACGCGTTAACGTCATCATTCTACTTTAAGTTTTATGGTACTCAGAATTATGGTGTAACAAACTTTGATAATTATTCAAATGGAACAGTTACTTACGTAATTCCAGTTGGTGATTCTTACACAGGTAGCATGGACAGACTTGTATTTATAAATGATAATGATGCTGGTTCTGGAAACAACTCAACCTTCTCTAATGTGAAGATTTATGAGACATCTTGTTCTGGAACAACAGCTGCAATACCATTCGGTACAAGAGATGATGAATTAGGTGATCAGGATGAAACTAATGCTAACGCATTTGCTATTTATCCTAACCCAGTAGATAATGTCTTACATGTTAAGTCTAATTTCTTAAGTGAGGAGACAACAACATACAGAATTATTAATATGTTGGGTCAAACTGTTGCAAGAGGAGATAGACATGAAGAAATAAATGTCCGCGAATTAGAAGAAGGAGTTTATTTTATAGAATTAGCAACAGGTGATGATATCATCTTAAGACGATTTGTAAAGCAATAAATAAATCACCTTACAATAACAAAACGCCCAGTTTTAAAACTGGGCGTTTTTATTTAAATGTGTTTGATTTCATTATCGTGTAATAAATCATCCCCTCGCAAACGCAGTAGAATCTGAGCAACGGCAATGGTATCTTTTTCACAATAACGTATTATACGATCTATATTATTTTCCTCATAATACACACGATAAACCTCGCTACCGTCAATGTCGTCTTTAGGCGAAGGAATACCTAAAACATTAGTTAATAATTTGAGAGAGGTGTAGGTTTTATAATCTCCAAATTTCCATAACTCTAGAGTGTCAAGATGAGGTACCTCCCAAGGTTTTTTACCAAATAGGTTGAGTTTGTATGGTAATTCTATATTATGAATAATCATTCGTCTAGCGATATATGGAAAATCAAACTCCTTTCCATTATGTGCACAAAGCAAATGTTTGTTTTCGCTAAAATGGCTTATAACTAAATTCTTAAAGTCCTTTAGAATTTTAATTTCATCTCCATAGAATGAGGTTACTCTAAAGTTTCTGATATCTCCTTCCATTTTGAAATACCCAACAGAAATACATATGATTTTACCGAATTCGGCCCAAATACCTGCTCTGTCATAAAACTCTTCTGCAGAAAACTCATCTCTTCTTTGGTATTTCGATTTTGCATCCCATAGTCCTTGTTTAACAGTGTCTAAATCATTAAAATTTTCAGTTTCTGGAACTGTTTCAATATCTAGGAATAAAATATGTTCGAGATTGAGTTTTGAGATCATAGTCCAAGCATTTCATAAGCCTCTTCAATATATAAACTAATGTCATAAGTATATATGCCATCACTAGATAAGTTAGGTGATTTTTGATGTCCTAACCTTACGATTATAAGGTTGTCTTCTGGTTGTACAATAACGTATTGTCCTAAATGTCCTCGCATCATAAAGAAGTCTTTTCCAAGTTGGTTATGCAACCACCAACCATAACCGTATTCTGGACTTTCCTTAAATCTAGGTTTTATAGACATGGCAACATAATTAGAATCAATGATTTGTTGTCCATTCCATTTGCCATAATCTTTAAATAATTTACCATACCGCGCAAAATCTTTGGCATTACTGGCAATACAGCAATAGGCTTTTACTAAATCATGATCTTCACTATCTACTTGCCAGAGTGTTTCATTTTCAGATCCTAAAGGATTCCATAAGCTAGTTTGAAAATAATCGTATAGCTTTTTTCCAGTGGCGTTTTCAATTACCATCGCCAACATTTGTGTATCACCACTTGCATACTTAAAGACTTGACCAGGTTCTGTTGCCATGTTAAGGCCATTCATGACCTTAGCTAAATCGTCATCAAAATAGGCGCGTGTTGTTATAGATAATGGTGAATAATAGGCTTCGTCCCAGTTGGTGCCAGAAGCCATGCTGCTTAGGTCACCAACTGTCATTTTTGCTGCAGATCCTTCACAAAATGCGGGTAAAAAATCGCATACTGATTGATTTAGACTTTTAATGTAGCCATCTTGAATAGCCTTAAACATTAGTCCGGAAACGTAACTTTTGGCCATTGAGAATGAATTGGACTTTGAATCCTCATTGAAGCCATCGTAATATTGTTCAAACCAAATACTATCATTTTTAATGATGACATAGGCGATTGTTCCCCAATCTTTGTGAGCCTGAGACAATTCCTTAGTTGACTCAACAGAATTATATCCTTTGTGGTTTGGCCATGGTTGAGGATTATTACTTACTGCAATAGTTTGATTATCGAAATGCTTGTAGTCTTCAAGATAAGCGGTTGTGTGTCCTCTCATATAGATCGTTCTTACAGCTTTTAAGAGGTAATCGGTATCTGTTAAGTACAGTACTCCAATCAATAAACCAAATAGAATAATGATTGACCTAATTAGTTTTTTAATGAATTTCATATCAAATGGTTAAGCTTTTCGCCTTTTAAGTTTTTCCTTATAAAAACGTTTATCAGCGATATATAGTGTTTTATTAAAAGTAGCAATTATATTCTGCTTTTCATCAATCAAACTCATTGTCTTAACAATATCTGTTTCATGATGTTCAGCGACTTTTTTCTTAATGGTTTCAATTTCATCTTTAGTAAATTCAAATTCACCAAAAATGGTTGACTTGCCTGGCTTTCTGTAGCGTGCTTCTACAGCTTTATCCCAAACCACATAGTCATTACCTAAAATCTGAAGTAATTGAATCATATAAATTGGGTCTGTTGCAGCAAGCATACTACCTCCAAAAATAGAACCTGCATAGTTTCTATTTTTCCAGTTGAGTTTCATTTTAATCTTTACATAATGTAAATCATCGCTAACTTCAACTAATTTGGCCGTTGTTCTCTTGTACATTGGCGACCAATTAAAACCATATTTATATATGGTAGATACTTTAAAATAGCGCTTGAGAAACTCAGTTCCGGATTTATACATTAAAATAAAGTTTGTTGTTTGTATTTATGTTGATGATTGAGTAGCCACACTTTTCGATGAAGCCCACCAGCATAATCCGTGAGACTTTCATCACTTCCAATAACTCTAAGGTATGGTACTATAATCCAAAGCGAGTTTTTTTCATTTGCGCGTGCAACAGCTGGTATAGCTTTTACATCTCCTAGTTGCCTTGATAGGTTTAAATATGAGACGGTTATTGCAACAGGTGTTTTCTGAAGCTCATGCCATACCTTTTTTTGTAAGCGACTACCTTTAGGGTTTAATGGTAAACCAATTGATTTAAGAGCAGTATTAAAACATGCCTTAAGTTGAGTAACACAGTCTAGCAAAGATTCAGGAATTTTTGCTGTTGATGGGATTTGATTATCTAATATAGAAACTGCCGAAATGCCATTTTTATCTCCTGTAATTTTAGCAACGCCTAAAGGGTTTCTATATAACAGGTGTCCATTAATTTTCTGGATTTTCATTTTCAATTAATCCTAATCGTTTAGCTCGTGTTTCCCAGCTTTTACGTGCAAGCAGTTGTAAGTCTGAAACATTATCACTTTCGTCCATTATCTCAAGTCCAAGTAGGGTTTCAATAACATCTTCCATTGTTACTAATCCACTGACAGATCCATATTCGTCTACAACTAAAGCCATGTGATTTCTCGCTTCTACTAATTCTTCAAAAAGCGTTGGAATGGGAAGGCTTCTATTAACAATAATAATGTTTCTCTTGATTTCGGATAACAATTTAGACTTATTACCAAGAGCCATTTCCTTGAATACTTCATCTTTCAATACTAAGCCAGTAATATTATCAGGATTGTCTGTATATACAGGAATGCGCGAAAAACGAATATTTTGATTAACCTCAAAAAAGTCTTTAATGCTTGTGTTCTCACTTTCTGTTTTCATGACGGTTCTAGGAGTCATAACATCTTTGGCTTGCACTTCTTTAAAAGTTAGAAGATTCTTAATCACCTTACTTTCATTTTCTTCAAAGACCCCTTCTTCTTGAGCAATATCTGCCATAGCTACAAACCCTTCACGACTTAATACACTACCATGCCCTTTTCCGCCTATAAGTTTTGTTGTGAGCTGAAGAATCCATAAAATTCCTGTCCATTTCAGAGGGAAGATTAAAACATTAAGAGCTTTTGATGTAAAATTGGCTAATTGTTTCCAGTAGGTTGCCCCTATAGTTTTTGGGATAATTTCTGAGGCAACTAATATGAGAATAGTCATAATGGTTGATACCACTCCAACCATAACATCTTCTGTAAATTCTATACCAAGAACACTGCGTTTCGTGGTGCCATAGAGTTCTGCATAAGCTACTTTTGCCTGAACACCAACAAGTATTGCGCCTACTGTATGTGCTATAGTATTAAGGGTAAGAATGGCTATTAATGGCCTATCAACATCCTTTTTTAGCTCTTCTAATTCAGTAGCATAAGCTTTACCTTCTTTCTTTTTTACATTAATAAATGTTGGTGTGATACTTAGCAATACAGCTTCTAAAATGGAACATAAAAATGAAAAGAAAATGGAGATTATAGCGTAAAAAACAAGTAAAGCCATTAAATAATTTTATTTAATGGCTAATTTAAAGAATATTCTATGATATTCATTTGATTGATTGATGTTTAATTTCTTGTGGCGCGTTGAGCAGCTTTAGCAGCACGTTCTTGCTCTCACTGTGCTCTTGCCTCAGTCTGCACTCGTACCTGAGATGTAATATTTAAGTTCGTCGCCTAAAGTTTTGATTTTATTAAAAAATGCTTCAGACGCAACATTAGTATCCAGATATATTTTTAGCTGGCCTTTGGTTAGTTTACACTCAAAGACATCATTTCCATAATCGCCATTGGTCCATAAATAGGTGTTTCTATTGACGTTTAGGTTGCTTTTACCTAATTCTTTAATGAGTATGCTTTTGATACCTTCGTTTTTTGATTGATGATAACGTGCTTTAAACTTATAGTCTTCATCTGAGACGGAAACAGAAACAGAACTGTTGTGTTTGTCGCCAGTGTTATTTTCCACCGCAACCGAATACGATTTACTTGTTGAGGTTTGAGGAGTCTTTGGAGGAGATGGTGGTTCTGGAGTAGTTTGAGCCTCCATCACAAGACTTGAGAATAAGGTCATGATCAGTAACAAATAGATTGACTGTTTTGCATTAAT
>NZ_JABSST010000087.1 GCF_013213975.1 Winogradskyella sp. | reverse complement strand
TAAGAGTCTAGGTGCTGGGAGAGGTAAAAGTTTAGTATGTTTGGGAGCCGAAGGATAATAACTGTTTATAAATAAGGAAATATCAAGAAAAACGAATCTTAAGAAGCGTAGTAGTATCAGGTCAATACATTTTGAAAGGTATGAAACGTTTCACCGAAGCGGGAACCCTTGAACCGAAAAGGATGGTGGCGCAAGCCGCACAGCTGAGTTAGTGAAAGCTAAATAGGGCACGTTAGTACTGTTTCAAGAAAAGCCATGTCAGCACAGATGTATTTCTGAGGGATATGGCTTTTTGTTTTTATAGACCCTGATATCTTTATATTTGTAGTATGGATTTACCTTTAATCGATAGTAAGACATTTACTAATAAAGACTACACATCTACTATCTTAAATAAAGCAGAATACAGCTACTGCACATTTACACAATGTAATTTTGAGAATTCAGATATTTCTAACATTGTATTCTTAGAGTGTGAATTTGTAGAATGTAATCTAAGCAATGTCAATTTAAAGCACACAACATTTAACGATGTTATCTTTTCTAGCTGTAAACTCGTTGGTCTCAATTTTAAAGATATTAGCCAATTCTTAATGGCATTTCAGTTTAACAAATGTAATCTCAATCTGAGTTCTTTCTCAGAAATGACAATTAACAAAACAAAGTTTAAAGACTGTAAGTTGCAACAAGTAGATTTTAGTTTAACTGAAGCTAAATTCTGCAGTTTCGATCATTGCGATCTTGAAAATACCATATTTGAAAACACCAATCTTGAAAAGTCTGATTTTTCGTCTGCCTTTAACTTCAGCATTCATCCTGCTATCAATAATTTAAAAGAAACACTATTTTCAAAAGACAATCTTATTGGCTTGCTAAAACCCTTTGAAATTCAGATAAAATAGCATTCACAAAATGTCGCAGTTCATTTTGTCAAATTCTTAATTTTTTATCCTTGCTCTTGCTAATCTCTCACTGTTATAACTAAAGCAATTTTGTATATTTGCACAGCTTAAAAATAAGCCTAAGCACGATCAATATATTTTCATATCCTATGACAAAAACAGCAAAGATTGTTTATACAAAAACAGATGAAGCGCCAGCATTAGCAACGCGCTCATTTTTACCTATTGTTCAATCCTTTACCAAGTCTTCTGGCATTACCTTAGAAATCAAAGACATTTCACTAGCAGCAAGAATTTTAGCTGTTTTTCCAGATTTTCTAACAAACGACCAAAAAGTTAATGATGCTCTAGCTGAGTTAGGCCAATTGGCAAAAACTCCAGAAGCTAATATTATTAAGTTACCAAACATAAGTGCTTCAATTCCTCAGTTAACAGATGCTATAGAGGAGTTACAGTCAAAAGGATACAAACTACCGGATTATCCAGAAGATCCTAAAACTGACGAAGACAAAGACATTAAGGCGCGTTATGATAAGATTAAAGGGAGTGCGGTAAATCCGGTTTTAAGAGAAGGTAACTCGGACCGTCGTGCACCAAAGGCTGTTAAAAATTACGCAAAGAAGAATCCTCATAGCATGGGAGCATGGAGTTCGGACTCAAAAACTCATGTTGCGACTATGTCTCAAGGCGATTTTGCGCATAATGAAACTTCGGTTACTATTAATGAGGCCACAACTGTTAAGATTGTACATACAGACAAGAACGGAAATACGACCATTTTAAAAGACAATTTAGACTTATTAGCAGGTGAAATTATTGACACCACATATATGAGTAAGGCAGCATTATTAAATTTCTTAGAACAAGAAATTAAAGATGCTAAGGATCAGGATGTGTTACTGTCACTTCATATGAAGGCTACCATGATGAAAGTTTCAGATCCAATCATTTTTGGTCACGCGGTAAGAACATTTTTTAAATCTGTATTTGATAAATATGCTGAGACTTTTGAAGAGATCGGTATAGACCCAAATAACGGTTTTGGAGATATCTTAGATAATATTAATGAGTTACCAGAAGCAAAGCGTAAAGAAATTGAGGCCGAAATCAATGCTTCTTTAAATAATGGACCTGACTTAGCTATGGTTAATAGCGATAAAGGCATTACCAATTTACATGTTCCGAGTCATGTTATCATTGATGCTTCGATGCCAGCGATGATCAGAACATCCGGACAAATGTGGAATAAAGAAGGTCAGCAACAAGATACTAAAGCTATCATTCCAGATAGTAGTTACTCCGGTGTTTACATTGCAACTATAGACTTCTGTAAAAAACATGGTGCTTTTGACCCAACAACGATGGGAACTGTTCCAAATGTAGGTTTAATGGCCCAAAAAGCTGAAGAGTATGGCTCTCATGATAAGACGTTTGAAATTACTTCGGATGGCAAAATAGAAGTTATTGATGCTTCAGGAAAGGTCTTAACTACTCACAATGTCGAAACTGGTGATATTTGGAGAATGTGTCAGGTTAAAGATGCACCTGTTCAAGATTGGGTAAAGTTAGCAGTTACAAGAGCTAGAGCTTCTCAAACGCCTGCTGTTTTCTGGTTAGATGAAAATCGTTCTCATGATGCTGAACTTATCAAAAAAGTTAATCAGTATTTACCAAATCATAATACTGAAGGATTAGATATTAGAATCCTTGCTCCTATCCAAGCTACTAATTATACCCTAGAGCGTGTTAAGGCAGGACAGGACACCATATCAGTAACTGGTAATGTTTTAAGAGATTACTTAACTGATTTGTTCCCTATTTTAGAATTAGGAACTAGTGCTAAAATGCTTTCTATTGTTCCATTAATGAATGGTGGTGGGTTATTTGAGACAGGAGCTGGTGGATCTGCACCAAAGCACGTTCAGCAATTTGTAGAGGAAGATCATTTACGATGGGATTCCCTAGGTGAATTCTTAGCTTTAGCAGTATCATTAGATCATTACGGTGAAGTTAATAACAATACAAAAGCTAAAGTTTTAGGGGAAGCATTAGATGAGGCTACTGAAAAGCTTTTAGAAAATAAAAAGGGGCCTTCTCGTAAAGTAAACGAATTAGATAATCGTGGAAGTCATTTTTATCTGGCTTTATATTGGGCAGAAGCGCTTGCTAATCAAGATAAGGATGGAGAGTTAAAAGCTGAATTCGCTGAAATACATACCCAAATGGCAGCGCAACAAGATTCCATTGTTAAAGAGTTACTTGATTGCCAAGGAAATGCGGTTAATATTGATGGTTATTATTTGCCGGATGAAAAATTAACCAGCAGTGCAATGCGACCAAGCAAGACACTGAATTCCATATTAAACTAAACTTATGTTAAAAGAGCTTCAATAAAATTGAAGCTCTTTTCTTATTCAATAACTTTGTGTAACAATCAATCATAACAGTCGTTCAATCAAAACAAAGCACATTACCGAAAACATAATTATTTGATTATGAACATACCGATGAGAGTACTGATACTCTTTCTTTTTTTATGCCCGCTTGCGATTTTATCCCAAGAAAAATATACACTTAGTGGTACAATAACAGATAGTCAAAGTAATGAAACCTTAATTGGTGTTAATATTCTTATTCCGGAAATTAATTCTGGTACTATGACTAATGAATATGGCTTCTACTCTATTACCTTACCAAATGGAACCTATAAAGTTCAACTCAGTTATTTAGGATTCCAGACCTTAACAGAAACTATTGTTTTAGATAAAAATATTACACAAAGCTTTAAGTTAAGTGAAGCAGCAGAGAGTCTCGATGAAGTAATTATTACCGAGAATATTGAAGAATTAAACATTAGAAAACCTCAGATGAGTGTCAATGCGCTTTCTATTAATACCATAAAGCAGATGCCTGTGGTACTTGGAGAGGTGGATGTCATAAAATCGATAACACTCTTACCTGGTGTAACCAATGCAGGTGAAGGATCCTCAGGGTTTAACGTAAGAGGTGGTGCTGCAGACCAAAATTTAATACTCTTAGACGAAGCGACAATATTTAATTCATCGCATTTATTCGGTTTCTTTTCTGTATTTAATCCAGATGCCATAAAAGATATTAAATTATACAAAGGTGGGATTCCTGCAAAATATGGTGGACGCGTTTCTTCTGTACTAGACATTTATCAAAAAGAAGGTAATAGCAGTGAATTTCATATGAATGGTGGTATTGGTTTAATATCGAGTCGTCTTTTAGCAGAAGGCCCCATTAAAAAGGATAAAGGTTCTTTTTTATTTGGTGGCAGAAGTAGTTATGCGCATTTATTTTTACCCTTATTCGATTTAGATAATGTCGCCTATTTCTATGATTTAAATACTAAATTAAGTTATAGATTAAATGATAGTAATAGTGTTTTCTTATCTGGTTACTTCGGTAGGGATGTGTTTGAATTAGCCGATAGCTTTGAAAACACCTACGGGAATACTGTAGTTAACTTTAGATGGAATCATTTATTCTCAGATAAATTGTTTTCAAATCTTTCCTTGATTTATTCGGATTACTACTATGGCTTAAAACTTGACTTTGTTGAATTTGATTGGGAATCAGGTATTAGAAATTTCAATATTAAATACGATTTTAAACACTACATCAGTAACAACTTCAAATTAGAGTATGGTTTAAATAGTATATACTACAAATTCAATCCAGGGGAAATTAACCCAACAACTGAAAGCTCAGGAATTAATCCATTTAAACTTATTGATAAATATGCCTTTGAAAACGCGATTTACTTAGACGCTGAACATAGACTTAGTGATAAGCTATTTGTAAGTTACGGAGCAAGACTCAGTACCTTTCATCGTTTAGGCCAAGATGAATTAAATAGTTACGAAAACAACAATCCTGTTATTTTTAATGAAGATCTTGGTATTTATGAAAAAGCTACCCCAACTGGTGTAGAGACTTTTAATCGTAGTGATGTTATTGAGTCGTTTGCTAATATAGAACCTCGTTTTGCACTGGCCTATCAGCTGAACGAGTATTCATCACTTAAGGCAAGTTATAATAGAATGAGTCAGTATCTTCATCTGTTATCAAATACAAACTCACCTACACCTTTGGATGTCTGGACACCTAGCGGAAAGTATGTAAAGCCTCAATTGTTGGACCAAGTTGCTTTAGGATATTTTAGAACATTTAATAATAATGAATATTCTTTAGAAGTTGAAGGATTTTTCAAGACCATTCAAAATAGAATTGATTATATCGATGGTGCTAATTTAATTGCCAATAATGCAATTGAACAAGTTATTCTAAATGGTGAAGCCAGAGCTTACGGTATGGAAGTATTGCTAAGAAAAAACGAAGGAAAGCTTAAAGGATGGTTAGCATATACGCTTTCTAAATCTGAGCAAAGAACTCCAGGTAGAACCTCAATTGAAACGGGTATTAATAATGGCAACTGGTATTTTACACCTTTTGATAAGACCCATGATATTTCCTTGACTGCCAGTTATGAGCTAAATAAAAAATGGTCTTTTAGTTCTAATTTTTTGTTTCAAACAGGACAGCCTGCGACATTTCCGAATGGACAATATGAGTATAATGGAATTATCATTCCTAGTTATGAGGCTCGTAATTCAAGTCGTTTACCCGCATACCATCGTTTAGACGTTTCAGTTAACTACAATCCCAAACCCGATAGTGATAAACGATTCAAAGGCCAATGGGTTTTTGGTATATACAATATTTACAATAGAAGAAACGCTGCTAACATATCATTTAGAGAAAATAGAACGTCAGGAACCAATGAGGCAGTTAGGCTAGCTATTTTTGGCATTGTTCCTTCTATTTCTTATAATTTTAAATTTTAGATCCGATGAAAAAGTTTATTTTTTTAATGTTTTCTATATGCCTTGTCACAAACTGTGAAGATGTGATAGATGTTGATCTGAATACAGCAGAACCACGTCTTGTAATTGATGCTTCTATTAATTGGTTTAAAAATACAACAGGAAATCAACAAAGTATAAAACTAAGTCTAACTGCACCCTTCTTTGACAATGAAGTGCCACCTGCAAATGGTGCCTTAGTTCAGATAACTGATTCTAATGCTAATGTCTATAGTTTTGTTGAGGACGGAACAACTGGCATTTATAAAAACTATAATTTCACACCCATTATTGATGAAACTTACACGCTTAATATTGTTTATGACGGTGAAACTTACAGTGCTGTAGAGACATTGAAGTCTGTAGTACCTATCGACTTTGTGGAACAAAATAATGAAGGTGGGTTTACCGGGGAAGATATTGAGTTAAAGGCATTTTATACTGATCCAGCAAATATTGAAAATTACTATTTCTTTGAATTTATTGCGCCAATTGGATTAGTCCCTTCACTAGAGGTGTATGAAGACCGATTCACAGATGGGAATCAAATATTTGGTTTTTATTCAGAAGAAGAATTGGAATCTGGTATGGAAGTAAAAATAAGAAACTATGGTATATCTGAACGGTTTTATCAATTTATGTTTATTCTTCTACAACAAGGTGGAGAACAAGATGGGGGGCCTTTTGAAACACAACCAGCTACAGTAAGAGGTAATTGTGTTAATACTACCAATCCTGCGAACGTTCCTTTTGGCTATTTTAGGTTATCTGAAGTCGATGAGTTAATCTACACTGTTGAATAACTCATTTTACCTTTTCGAAATTCATTATTTTTATATCATGAATTTCGAAAAGGTTACAGAAAAAGACTCCTATTATAATGATCTTGAAAACATGTCAGTTAATGAGATCATAACTCATATTAATACGGAAGATAAGAGTGTTCCTATTGCCGTAGAAACAGCGCTCCCACAAATTGAGGCTTTAATTGAGCAGGTTGTAATTAAGTTGAAGGTAGGTGGTAGATTATTTTACATTGGTTCTGGCACTAGTGGACGCCTAGGGATATTAGACGCGTCTGAATGTCCGCCAACCTTTGGTGTTTCCCATGATTTGGTTATTGGCTTAATTGCTGGCGGAGACCATGCGATTCGCAAGGCTGTGGAAAACGCAGAGGATTCTACCACCCAAGGTTGGGAGGATCTTAAAGCATATAATATTTCACAAAACGATGTCGTCATTGGCATTGCAGCGTCAGGAACAACACCTTATGTTGTGAGTACCTTGAATGCCTGTAATGAGCATAATATCATCACTGGATGCATAACTTGTAACCAAAATAGCCCTTTAAGTATAGCGGCTCAATATCCTGTCGAAGTTGTTGTAGGTCCAGAGTTTTTAACAGGTAGCTCAAGAATGAAAGCTGGTACAGCTCAAAAATTGGTACTTAACATGATTACTACAACCAGTATGATTCAGTTGGGGCGCGTAAAAGGTAACAAGATGGTGGATATGCAGTTAAGTAATAATAAATTGGTCGATAGAGGTATAAGAATGATAATGAACGAATTGAAGGTATCAGAAGAAAAAGCCACTCAATTATTACAAGAGCATAAAAGTGTAAGACAAAGCATTAAATATGGACGAAAATAATAGAACCGATAAAGCCCTACTCACAAAAGGCTTAAAACGTATGGGTATTTGCCTGGTATTAATGTTTGCAGGCCCCAGCTTATTGTATTTAGCATTGAGTAATGACGGTAAGCCGCTTTACATACCCTTGCTTATCATTTCCATTTTGATCTGCATTGCGGCAATTGCCATGTTATTTATAGGTCTTAATACTATTGGTAATAGCATGTTTAAAAAGAAATAAGCACACTCCAACAACTCTTTCTTTTGTAGTAAAGTTAACTACCTATACTTATAGTATAAGACAAGATTAATCAGAGATATTTAAGTTTTATTTTTAACTGACATTTACAGCACAAGTGGTAGCAAAAAGTGCTCTTAAAACATAAAGTAAGAATTTTCTTAAAATACGTTGCGGTTTTTCCGTAAATCAAATAAAGAAAGAAAAATATTACATTTTTTGTGCTATGGCTTCTATATTTTTTAATTAGCTTTATCAAGCTATTTGTAGAATGCAAAGAGAAATTAAGAAGTCGCTTTGTATCTATGTTTAGCATGTGTTAACACCCAGCTTGTACAAGCTTATTTTTATTCCCTAAGAATTAAAATAGTAGCGCTGGTAAAGACTTCTTAACAAATGACTACTAGTTGTTGTCCCTTAAGCAAAAGCGTTAAATGACTTCTATCCCATTATTTGGGAAAATTATTTTATTAACTGCCATATATTATGGTTTAAACTTTAAAATTTATGAAGAAAGTTTTTTTTGCTTAGCATTCTTAATTGCTTGTAGTGTTTCATTTGCAAACAACGCTCAACCCGAAATCAATTGTGATATTGACCAAATTACTAAGAACGTCGACTTTGATGTTGTAAAGACAGGAAATCTTGATGTAAAGATTGACATTGTGAGTACAGAATTAAATGAAGATTTAATTTACGTATGTTCTTGTTATGCCACAATTACAAATAGTGAAACTGGGTATTCGGAGACTATAAATATGCAAGGCTTCGGTACAACTGCAGCAAGTGCATGTAATAGTTATTACACTGCTGTTAGTTTTGCGGCTAAAGTAAGAATCCAAGAATTACAGAACGATTAATAAATAAATATTTATTGATTTATAATCATTGGAGATTTGGAATAGTTATTGCCATTTTAAATCTCCAGTATTTTTATTCCTTTATTTAATGAAAAAAATAACAATAACTTTCTTTTTAGTATTAGTTTGCTCAGTCATACTATCTGCACAGCAAGATTCTTTGCATATTTATCAGATTAAATATGAAAAATCCATTACGCTAACAGGTTCTTCAAGACCTTTCAAGTCAGATTACGAGTATACTAAATTTATTGAGTTAGAAAAGTCGATTTTCAGTAAAGTGACTAAAACCCCAAATACTAATACCTCAGAAATGAGTGAGGACGATGATGCAATTTTCTTTTATACATCTAGTGGCAAGAATACCAATACGGTGTATAAGGACTATAATGAAAATTCGTTTTTTGCAAAACATCAGCTCACCAGTAGATATTTTTTAGTTAAGGAAGACTTAGATGTTTTTGATTGGGAAATTTCAGATACAACTAAAGATATACTTGGATACTCTTGTCAGCTTGCAACGACTAAATATAGAGGCAGAACTTTTAAAGCTTGGTTCACCTCTGATCTTCCAATTGGAGGTCCTTACAAATATGATGGCTTGCCTGGTATGATATTAGAAATCGAATCTACAGATGGTTTTATTAAATTTGAAGCCTATGGTATAAAAAATAGTGCGGTAGTCCAAGGTGAAAACGAAATAGAAAATCCTTTTAAAAGTAAAGATGCCTATAGTTGGGAGGACTTCAGTGCGTTGTATAAGAAAAAGGCACTAGAGTTGATTAACTATAGACCATCAGAAAATGCTCTTGGAACTACAATATCTCGTTGCGCAATAGAATGCTATATTAAAGAGGACGATAAAGAATATAATGAAGCCATAGCCTCACAACAGAAAAAGATATCGAGATATAAGAATTAGTAATTATTAGGTGAATTTGAAAAGCCTTCATGTCAAAATTATTCATATTACGATTGCTGTATGCTCTGCCCTGTCTTTAAGTTATGCACAACAAATTAAGGGTACAGTATCTGATGCGGATGGCAATCCAATTTCAGCAAAACTTTTATTAAAAAGTCCTGATAAGCCAGAAACGATATCTGAGTTTACTTTAGTTAAAGGTGGACAGTTTTCCTATCAACTAAAAAAATCATATAACAATGGTGCCTTTATCGAAATTACAGCTACAGGCTTTAATAGCATCGAAGAGTTTATAGAGCCAAGCAAACTTAAAAACACTTTGAATTTCAATTTTGTTCTATTAAAAACTAAAATTGAAAAGCTCGACGAAGTTCTTATTACATCCAATAGAAGACCTTTTACCATTAAAGAAGATACAGTCACATATCATGTAGACAGTTACAAAGATGGAACAGAACGGAAAGTTGAAGATTTACTAAAAAAACTACCAGGTATCGAAGTAGATGATGCAACCGGTAACATTAAATACAAGGGTAAAAGTGTAGAAACTGTAACCTTAGATGGTGACAATCTTTTTGATTATAACTACGCAGTTGGTACCAAAAACATTAATATCGATTTAGTTGAAGACATTGAAGCCATTGAAAATTACTCTGAAAATAGTCTTCTAATGGGTATTGAAAATAGTGATAAAGTAGCCTTAAACCTTAAGTTAAAAGAAAACAAGATTGATATAAGCGGTAACATTGACGTAGGCTTGGGTGATATCCCTGATTCTAATTCCACGCCCTTAGATGCGTCATTAGTACTATTAGGAATCCAAAAAGCGCACAAATCATTTGGTTTGGCCTCATATAACAATATTGGTGAAAATTCATCATCATTCAATTATTATAACAATAGTATTACAACGGAGCAGTTAAGAGAAAACAAGTACTTTTCAGAACGTATTATTCCTGAGTATATTTCAACGCAAAATATAAATAACCAACTAACCAACATTAATAATCAGTTTTTTGGTAATTTAAATAGTATCTATAATCTTTCTGATAAAGTGAAAGCAAAACTTAAT
Source organism: Winogradskyella sp. (assembly GCF_013213975.1). Taxonomy (GTDB): domain Bacteria; phylum Bacteroidota; class Bacteroidia; order Flavobacteriales; family Flavobacteriaceae; genus Winogradskyella. The sequence goes on along the minus strand of NZ_JABSST010000087.1, from coordinate 1,789 downwards.
TTGTTTTATCTATCAGATCGCATAAGGAGCAATCAACGTTATGAAAGTAATTTTTCGATTGACACTGAAAATTTTAGCACGTTTGATAACAACTTTATTAACAAGAAACCAAAACAATACAGAGGTGATTTAGAACTAAAGTTTAATACATCAAAAACAACACTTCTAGAATATAATATCAGTCTAAGGGACGAAGAAATTGATACGGACAGAACCATTTTTTCGAATCAGGACAATGATTTTAGATCCAATCTACTTTCAGATAACATATTCTTAAAACAACGACTTGAGTTTACCAAAAAACTATCCGCAAATAAAGCACTTCAATTAGATCTAATCAATACTATAAATAGTTTAGATCAGGAATTTCATATAAGTCCTTCTGCTCTTAATAGTCCAGCGCTAAATTCTGATTTCCAGAATAATGATTCTAAAGCTATAAATACACGATTCAAAGCCATTTATTTAGGAAAAAGTAATAAGAAAAATAAATATAATATTACTGCCGGTTTTAATTTAAGAAATGAGAGGTTCAATTCTAACCTGTCTAGTGAGACTAATAGCCAAGAAACTATAGACAATAGCACCAATGATTTAAAGTATGTTCAGAATGAAATGTACTCCTTAGGCTCTTATAGTATGCGATTAAATAAATTTACCATAACACCGCGATATGCTTTTAGGTATCTCCATTTAGACTTAATGCAAACTACTGAGAAATTAAAGTCAAATGGTTTCATCTTTGAACCCTCTTTAGATATCTCTTATAAAATTGATAAAACATCATTTATTAGATTTAATTCGGGGATTAATAGAAATACACAAAATCTCCAAAATTTGTATTCAAATACAGTTTTGGCGAGCAATAGAATCACTAAATCAAACATTCCTAATATAAGCTTACAGAAAGGTCAAAATTATGGGTTGCTTTACTCAAAAATTGATTTATTTAATCAATTAGAAATCACACTAGGAGCCAACTATTTTAAGCTCGACGGTAATTATTTTAGTAACATAGAGGTTAATGAAAACTCCATAAATACTATCAATTTCTTTTTGCCAAATGGTACTGAAAACTGGAATTTCAATTTTAATATTACAAAATTGATTCCTGCTCTTAAAACCAACGTAAAATTTAGTTCAAATTATGGTATCAATAATTTTAAAAACATTGTAAATAATTCGGATTTAAGATCGAATAAAAGTCATTTTTCTAATAACAGCCTCTTTTTAAAAACAGCTTTCGATTCTTCTTTCAATTTTGAAAATAAAATAAGCTATACCTTTCAACAAAATGAAAGTGAAAACACGCTAATCAATAGATCCATAGATAATACTTTTAAATTGCTTTATCAGCCATCTAGACAATTGTTTTCTACTTTAGAATATAACTGCTTTGTCCCAAATCTCAATGATAACAGCAATAACTACAACTTTTTGAATCTTAACTTATGGTACCGGCCTGACAATAAAAATTGGCAGCTTACACTTTCTGGTATGAATTTGCTAAATGAAAATTTCTTTGTTGAACGAAACATTAGTGCAATTTCTACAAACTCATTTCGTACCAATCTCATCAATAGGTATATTCTGTTAAAATTCTCCTATTCGTTTTAAAGCTTAATCGCAAAGCTCTCGGGTATTTAAAAACAAAAAACCCAGTTCTTAAAGAACTGGGTTTAAAAAAGGCGGCGACCTACTCTTCCACAAATAGTAGTACCATCGGCGCAAACGGGCTTAACTTCTCTGTTCGGAATGGTAAGAGGTGAGCCCCGTCGCTATAACCACC
>NZ_JABSST010000086.1 GCF_013213975.1 Winogradskyella sp. | reverse complement strand
TCTAAAGTTGCAGTACCGGACGTTACTAATGCAGCGTGCGCAATACTTAAAAGATCATATGTCTTATTTGATATAAAACTCACATTAGCTTGTTTGATAAAGCTTTGGTAGAACTCAAAATCCTGACTTGGTGCTCCAGCAATGACAAACTCGTAATCCTTAAAGTCGTCAACGAGGCTTAACATTACATCAAGCATTTTTGTGATTTCTTGCTTTCTACTTCCTGGTAAGAGGGCAATAATAGGTTTGACTCCAAATTGATGTGTTTCTCTAAATTTATTTTCATCGATTTGAGTACGGTCGGCAATGGCATCTATTAAAGGATGGCCAACAAAATTCACTTTATAGTTATAAGACCTGTAAAATTCCTCTTCAAATGGAAGTATGCAGTACATGGCGTCAATATCGCGTTTAATTTTTTCAACACGGCCAGCTCTAGATGCCCAAACTTGTGGAGAAATATAATAGTGGGTCTTGAAGTTTTGTTCTTTTGCCCATTTTGCAATTCTTAAGTTAAATCCAGAATTATCAATAAAAATAATGACATCAGGTTGGTACTTATTGATATCGGCTTTGCAGAATTTAATATGACCTGAGATTTTTCTGAGATTAAGGATCACTTCAGCAAATCCCATGAACTGACGTTCTTTATAATGCATTACCAATTTACCACCAACAGTTTGCATAAGATCTCCACCCCAAAATCTTATCTCAGCGGCTTTATCTTCTTTTAATAAAGCCTTCATTAGATTTGAGCCATGTAAATCACCTGATGCTTCGCCAGCTATGATGTAGTACTTCATTAATAGAAAAATTTAATAATCATAGTTGCAATAAAAACTAAGATTGTAGCAATGAGTACTCCTTGAGCCCGTTTATCTTGGTTCTTTTTAAGGAATAGAAAAAAAGCACCTAAGTTTAATAACGCTCCAATACTCATCAATTTTGTTAAAGAACCACTAGCAATGGCTTGCTGAATCACTTCTCCCCAATCATCGGATTTTCCGAAAATTTGGATAGCGAAAACTAATCCAAAGACTGTTGCAATTAGACCAACTCCAAAACCAATTAAAATCTCTTTTTTCATAAGGTAAAATTCAAAACCATAGTTAGTTTAATTTCCATGTATTTAGTTTCTGAATGGCGTGATGGGCGGTCAAATCAAATTGAACAGGAACTACAGAGACATAACCATGTTCTAAGGCCCATTCATCGGTGTCTTCACCATTATCCATATTCACGAATTTACCGGCTAACCAGTAATAATCACGCCCCATAGGATTGGTGCGCTTATCAAATTCTTCGACCCAATTAGCGCGTGCTTGTCGGCAAATTTTTATCCCCTTAACATCTTTTTTATCAAGATTAGGGAGGTTTACGTTTAAAACGACTCCATCTGGTAAACCATGCGCTAAGACTTGTTTCGTAATGGTTTTAATAAACGATTTACAATGTTCAAAATTAGCATTCCAATTATAGTCTAAAAGTGAAAATCCAATAGCAGGTATACCTTCAATTCCAGCTTCCAGAGCAGCGCTCATAGTGCCAGAATAAATAACGTTGATAGAGGAATTAGAACCATGGTTTATGCCTGAAACACAGAGATCTGGTGTTCGATCCAGTATTTCTCTAACGGCAAGCTTAACACAATCGGCAGGAGTACCAGAACAACTGTATTCGGTTTGCTTACCATCAATAGAGACCTTTTCGATATGTAGTGTGGAATTCACCGTAATTGCGTGCCCCATGCCACTTTGAGGGCTGTCAGGTGCCACTACTACAACATCTCCTATCGTGTTCATAACAGAAATTAACGCGCGTATTCCAGGAGCAGTAATACCATCATCATTAGTAACTAAAATCAAGGGACGTTTAGACATAATTTTATAGAGGTTTAGTAGGGGTAAAAATACTAAAAAGCTTACGAATACTCGGTAATTGTATCTTTAACAAAAAATTAGTGCCGTGATTTTTTATGGCATGGTTTTTTCTGCTATTTTAGTAAATTATAGGAATGCCTACCTAGTACAACGAATTAAAATTGAAATAATGAGAGGGAATTACAAGTTTTTACTATTAGCCTTATTGATAGCATTTGCCTCATGTAGCTTCACGAGCAAAACATTTGACAATCCAGATAAAGATAAATTACTCATTCAGTTAATTACCTATGTTTTAGATCAAGGTCATTTTGACCCACAAGATATTAATGACGCTTTTTCGGCTAATGTTTTTGAGGACTATTTAAATCAATTGGACCCATTTAAGCGTTATTTTTATGAGTCGGATATAAAGGAATTCGAAGCCTATAAAAATCAACTTGATGACCAGATTAAGTCTTACGACGTCACCTTTTTCAATTTAACACATGAGCGACTATTAAAGCGTATTAAAGAATCGGAAGCGCTTTATGCAGAAATTTTAGAGAAACCATTTGACTTCACTAAGCGAGAAGAGTATTCTGCAGATTATGAAGTATTGACTTATGTGAAGAACAAACGTGAAATGAAAGAGCGTTGGAGACAACAACTTAAGTTTTCTACTATTGCTAATTACGATGATGCAATTTCGCAACGAGACACAGATCTTGAGGCAAACAGTTTACCGGAACGTGTTTTCTCCCCTAAGAATGAAAAATCAAAATCGGATGAAAGCAAGTCTTTAAAAGACCTAGAAAAAGAGGCGAGGGAAGCAACAAAACGTTCTCTTGATGAGCTTTACGACTTTATAGATGACAGACAGCGTAAAGATTGGTTTGCGGTTTACATCAATGCTATTGTTGAAGAGTTTGATCCACATACCTTTTATTTTGCACCTGAAGATAAAGACCGATTCGATGTGGCGATGTCAGGAAATTTTGAAGGTATTGGTGCTAGACTTCAAAAGCGAATGGATGCTGTAATGGTTAATGAGATTATTAGTGGTGGACCAGCTTGGAGAGCTAACGAATTAGAAGTTGGTGATCAAATCTTAAAGGTACGTCAAGAGGATGAAGAAGAGCCTGTTAATATAGTGGGGATGCGTTTAGATGATGCTATTAAATTGATCAAAGGACCAAAAGGAACTACTGTAGTGTTAACGCTTAAAAAAGTAGATGGAACTATTGAAGATATTTCAATTACTAGAGATATTGTTGAGCTAGAGGAAACTTATGCAAAATCATCAACGGTAGAAAAAGATGGAAAGACCTATGGGGTTATTAATTTGCCAAAGTTTTATGTGGACTTTACAAGCTATGACAATAGAAATGCAGCCTCAGATATAAAGAAGGAAATCATCCGATTAAAGGAACAAGGTATGGAAGGTTTAGTACTGGATTTAAGAAACAATGGTGGTGGTTCTTTGCAAACTGTAGTGGATATTGTTGGGTTATTTATAGAAGAAGGTCCTGTGGTTCAAGTCAAAACAACGGGTGAGCCAAAAGAAGTATTGAGTGATAAGGATAGTTCAATTATTTGGGATGGGCCTTTAGTTGTTATGGTTAACGAATTATCGGCTTCAGCATCAGAAATTCTAGCGGCAGCAATGCAAGATTACAAGCGTGCTATAGTTATAGGAAGCAAGCAGACTTATGGAAAGGGAACGGTGCAAAATGTACTGGATTTAAATAGAATGGTGCGTAACAACTCAAATGGAGATATGGGGGCACTAAAATTCACAACGCAGAAATTTTATCGAATCAATGGTGGTTCTACACAGTTAGAAGGTGTTAAAAGTGATGTTGTTGTTCCAGACCGTTACAGTTACATCAATATCGGTGAGAAAGATCAAGAGAATCCCTTGCCATGGGATAAGATTGATGCTGTTGATTATGAATTTTGGGGTAATTATTTCGATTACGATGCAACAATCGAGAAAAGCAAGGCGCGTATGGCGGCTAATGAGCAATTAAAGCTTATTGATGCTAATGCACAATGGGTTAAAAAGATTAGAGACCGTGAAGTATATTCTTTAAATTATGAAGAGTATAAGAAAGCGATGGAATTGAATGAAGAAGAAGCAAAACGATTTGAAAAATTATCAGAATATAAAACAGATCTGACCTTTAACTCTTTACCATATGAAATAACCTTAATGGAACAAGATTCGGTCTTAAAAGAAAAGCGCAAGCGCTGGCATGAGAGTTTGGCTAAGGACGTTTACATTGAGGAAGCTTTAAATGTTTTAAATGACTTAAAAATGACTTATGCTATAAAGAACAACCTTGCAGATGTGAAGAATTAAATATATGGGCCACCAAAATAATTCATTAACGAGCTTAGCGCTCCAAAAGTTTAAAAAGAACTTTTGGGGCGTTTTTAGTTTAGTTATTATTGCTGGTATTGGGTTAATTTCGGTTTTTGCTTATGTCTTTGCACCGGATGCTTCAAAGAATGCGAATCAAATGCACTTGTCCATTCATTCAAAATCTCCTGGTTTTGAAGTACAAATGCTAACAATACCTTCAGGTATTGAAAATAAGCAATCCTTTATATCAAAATCACTCTTTGGTCGTACAAATACCGATACCGAAGTTCCAATTACCGCTTATGAGGTTGTTAATGATCAGTTGCACTACACAGAGTACGCTTCAGATGGATTAAAAGGGCTGGAAAAGCAGATTGACTTGAGTGTGTTTCCTAATTCAGCATACAGGTCTTATATAGAAACCCGAAATTTTATTTTTGGAACTGATAAATATGGTCGAGATTATCTGAGTAGGATTTTAATTGGATCTCGAATATCGTTTTTTATTGGTTTTGTTGCGGTTTTTATATCGCTATTGGTAGGGTTAATAATGGGAAGCCTGGCAGGTTACTATAGTGGAAGAGTAGATGCCATTATTATGTGGATTATTAATGTAACGTGGTCAATTCCAACATTGTTATTGGTTATTGCTATTACGCTGGCATTAGGTAAAGGCTTCTGGCAGGTTTTTATTGCAGTTGGCTTAACCATGTGGGTTGAGGTAGCGAGAGTGGTTAGAGGACAAATTATAAGCTCAAAGCAGATGCAATATGTTACTGCAGCCAGAGCGCTTGGGTATACAGATTACAGGATAATCACTAAGCATATTTTACCTAATATTTTTGGACCTTTAATTGTGATTTCGGCGGCAAATTTTGCGGCTGCTATTCTTATTGAAAGTGGGTTGAGTTTTCTCGGAATAGGTGCACAACCACCTATGGCAAGTTGGGGTGCAATGATTAAGGATCACTATAATTATATCATTTTAGGTAAACCATACTTAGCCTTAATTCCTGGTATTTGTATCATGATTTTAGTCATGGCGTTTATGTTGGTAGGTAATGCTTTGAGAGATGCTTTAGATGTTAAATCTTAATTAGAAACTATTTCTTATAACAAATAAAAAGGGAAGCTAATGTTTCTGATTACAGCTGTTATTGTTATGCTGCTTTGAAAACATAGTTTTTAGATTTTCGAAATTACACTTATGGGTGTTCTAGTCACTACTTTGAGTTGTGTTTTAGCAGTTGTAATAATCAGTTTTTACAAAACACGAAGAATAAGAAGAATTAGAGTCTACTGATTTCTTAGTTGCTCAATTTCCTCATTCGTCGCTTCAATGAAATCTAATACATCATCTTGACCAATCTTTTTGCTAGATGAAGTCACAAAATAGGGTGGTAATTCTTCCCACGTTTCTAATAATACCTCGCAATAGTCATTCACATGCTTATCTATAACGTTGGGCTTTAACTTATCAGCTTTAGTAAAGATGATCCCAAATGGGATACCATTTTCACCTAAATATTGCATAAACTCTAAATCTATTGGTTGAGGATTGTGTCTTATGTCTACTAAGACAAAGGCTGAAACCAGTTGCTGTCGTTGTTCAAAATAATTGGTGATGAACTTTTGAAAGGTCTTTTTAGACGTTTTAGAAACACGTGCATAACCATAACCCGGTAAATCCACTAAATACCAATTATCGTTGATTATAAAGTGATTAATAAGCTGTGTTTTTCCAGGCTTGCCGGAGGTCTTTGCTAAACTCTTACGATCCGTAAGCATATTAATCAGCGACGACTTCCCAACATTGCTTCGTCCTATAAATGCATATTCTGGAATAGGGTTCTTAGGGCACTTGGCCACATCAGAATTACTCATCACAAATTCAGCGGATTTTATTTTCATTATATAGCCTGTGATTACAGGTGACTTTAGGTTGCGCTTGTGAATTAGAAATTACGACTTTCTAACCAACTATTTAAGAGTTTATTAAATTCTTCTGGGTGTTCCATCATTGCTGCGTGGCCGCATTTATCAATCCAGTACAGATCAGAGTCTGGTAACAATTGATGGAATTCATCTGCAACTTCTGGCGGTGTTACATTATCATTTCTACCCCAAATAATGCATGTTGGCGTCTGCATCTTTGGTAAATCTTTAGCCATATTGTGTCGTATGGCACTTTTTGCAATAGCTAAGGTTTTAACAAGCTTATTCCTGTTGTTCACAGTTTCATAAACTTCGTCAACTATTTCTTTTGTGGCTACTGCTGGGTCGTAGAATACATCTTGCGCTTTTTTCTTTATAACCTCATAGTCACTACGTTTAGTGTAACCGCTTCCCATGGCACTTTCATAAAGTCCAGAACTACCAGTTATAATTAAACCCTTGACTTTCTCCGGATACAATTTTGTATGATACAATCCAATATGGCCACCTAGTGAATTACCGAGCAGCAATACTTCTTCAAAACCTTTGAAGTCAATAAAATCTTTGAGATAGTTTGCAAAATTCTTAACGTTAGTTTTAAGCAGTGACATGCTGTAAATTGGCAACTCAGGAATGACAACTTTATAGCCATTTTTTCCGAAAAATTCGGTTACAGCATTAAAATTACTTAAGCCACCCATTAAACCGTGAAGCACTATAATTGGTGTGCCTTCTCCTACTTCAATATAACTATAATCCTTTTCTTTTTTTAAAAGGTGTGCCATCTATAAAGTTAGTGCTTTGAGTTAAAAACAAAAGTACATGATTTTTTTCATTTATGATTTACAACTTAAATGAAATAAAATACATGGACTAACGCAGTTCTTCTTGACGTAAATATAAATTTTGTAAGCTTTATTGCAAAATTTATTTGTTAGAGAGAACAGGTAACTAAATCCTTTTTTAAAGCAAACAGAATTATTCCTTTTCTCTACCATTCTTATCTCCCATAAATGTATAAAGCTGTTGATAAACATCACTTTGAAAAGATGATTTAATCTTCTGATTTTCTTAGTGTATGGTTGATGTTTTTGAGTTGCGTGTCAAAACTTATCAACAAAAGTGGGAGAATGTGGTAAAATGTGGTAAAATTTTCAATATATTTGATTCTTTAACGTTAATGTGGGAAGTCAATAGTATTGAATTCATTTATAGGAACATACGAGTGCAAAGCAGACGCCAAGGGAAGGTTGATGATACCAGCTGTTTTAAAGAAACAGTTGTCAGCAGCTTTGAAAGATGGCTTTGTTCTTAAGCGTGCTGTATTTCAGCCATGCTTAGAACTGTATCCTATGGCTGAGTGGAATTTGCTCATGGCTAAAGTGAATAAGCTCAATCGATTCAATAAAAAGAACAATGATTTTATTAGACGATTTACTGCTGGGGTTAAAGTGGTTGAGGTTGATAATGCAGGTCGATTGTTAATTCCTAAAGATCTTTTAGGGTTTTCTTGTATTACAAAATCGGTGGTTTTAGCCTCAGCTGTAAATATTATTGAAATCTGGGATAAAGAAAAATACGAACAAGCAATTGATGATGCGGCTTCTGACTTTGCAGATTTGGCAGAGGAGGTGATGGGACAAGATGATGAGGATGATGGAGTATCATAATGCTGTATTGCTTACTGAAACAGTTGAAGGTTTACATTTAAAACCTGATGGTATTTATGTCGATGTGACCTTTGGTGGTGGAGGGCATAGTAGAGCCATTCTATCTCAGCTTGGGCCTCAAGGGAAACTTTTTGCTTTTGACCAGGATAAGGATGCTTTAGTCAACACAATAGACGATGATCGCTTTGTTCTCATTAATGAGAATTTCAGATATATAAAAAGGTTCTTAAGATTTTATGGAATAAAAAAGGTTGATGGTGTTTTGGCAGATTTTGGTGTCTCTTCTCATCAGTTCGATGTTGCAGAACGTGGTTTCTCTACGCGGTTCGAAGCTAAGTTGGATATGCGGATGAATCAGGAAAGTAAATTGTCTGCATTTGAGGTAATTAATGAGTATGAGGAAGAACAACTCAGGGCTGTATTTTATCAATACGGTGAGTTAAGACAAGCACCTGCTATGGCAAGAGTTATTGTTTCTGAACGTAAAATAGCGCCAATTGAAACAGGTAGGCAATTAAAGTTGGTTCTAAAACCATTTCTAAATCATAGAAAGGAAAATAAGGTGTTAGCTCAGATTTATCAAGCCATTCGCATCGAGGTGAATCAAGAGATTGAGGTGCTTAAAGAGCTGCTATTGCAAATGCCAGAGCTTTTAAAAGTAGGGGGTCGTCTGAGTTTTATTTCCTACCACTCTTTAGAAGACCGATTGGTTAAGCGATTTATTCGAAATGGATTGTTTGAAGGAGAGCCGGAACGTGATGTATTTGGAAATTTTGAAGTTCCATTAAAAAAAGTTGGTGGCTTAATAGTGCCAACAGCATCAGAAATAAAAATGAATAATAGAGCAAGAAGTGCAAAGCTTCGAATCGCTGAAAAAATATGAAGAAAAGTATCTATGGCATACTAAGAGGGAAATTTCTAGTCAGTGATGATTCGTTCAAAAATTGGCGCATCATCATTTTTATTTCGTTTCTCGCTATAGTTATGATTGCGAGTTCTCATAGTGCAGACAATAAAGTACATGAGATTGCAAAATTAACCAATGAGGTTAAAGAGTTGAGATCTGCTTTTGTGGATGGTAGATCAAAACTAATGCGATTAAAAAAAGAGTCTTACATGGAGGTGGTGATGAAAGAAAAGAATATTGGGGTATCGCTCAATCCACCGACTAAGATTAGGGTATTGAGCTCAAAGAAATAATTGAAGCTACATACTATAACACAGAGCTAGAGAATAAATATAATCATAGATAAGTTCGATTATCGAATAAAATCATCAAATCAAAATTACACCTTGGCAACGACAGAAACCAACATATTAAACAGATTGTACTTCGTGGCAGGGTGTATGTTTGTCTTTGCGCTTGCTGTAGTTTTCAAACTTTGTAGTATTCAATTTATTCAAGGAGATGCTTATAGAGAATTGGCTGAAAAACGTACCGTTAAGCATTTTGATATAGAGCCTAATCGTGGAAATGTTTACTCTGCAGATGGTAGCCTTTTAGCAACTTCAATTCCAAAATATGATATACGTATTGATGCCATACAAGCTAAAGATGCCGTGTTTGAAGAGCATATCGGTGGTTTAGCAGATTCATTATCGGCATACAAAGGGAAGTCGGCTTCGTATTATACCAATGTTATCAGGAAAGCACGTAAAAATAAAAATCGCTATTTCTTGTTAGCTCGCAATATTAGTTATTCGGATTATTTACGAATGCGTGATTTTCCATTACTAAATAAAGGTGCTATTGGTGGTGGATTGATCGTTGAGCAAAAAACAAGAAGAGAGCACCCAATGGGAGGTATAGCAGAGCGAACAATCGGTTATGAAAGGATTGATGAAGACGGTAATATTACAAGACCAGGAATTGACGGTGCTTTTGGTGAGAAGTACTTGAGAGGGCATAAAGGAAAACGTCTTAAACAGAAAATAGGTAATGGTCAGTGGAAACCAATTGCAGACTACGATCAAGTAGAGCCACAAGATGGTTATGATGTTTATACAACGCTAGATGTCAACATTCAAGATATTGCTCATCATTCTTTATTGGGGCAATTAGAAAAGTATAAAGCAGATCACGGTTGTGTAGTGGTAATGGAGGTGGCAACAGGGGAAATAAAAGCTATTTCAAATTTAGGGCGAAACAAAAAAGGTAAGTACTATGAGCGTTTAAATTATGCTGTTGGGGAAAGTCATGAGCCTGGTTCTACCTTCAAATTGATGGCATTAACAGCGGCATTAGAAGATAGGGTCGTTGATACGAGTGACATTGTAGACACAGAAAAAGGTGTTCTGTCTTTTTACGGTAATAAGGTTAGGGATTCTAGAAATGGTGGCTATGGTAAGATTTCTGTTTCAAAAGCTTTTGAAGTTTCTTCAAATACAGGAATAGTCAAAGTAATTGATAAAGCTTACAGACAAAATCCAAGTAAGTTCGTTGATAGACTTTATTCGATGAATTTAAATGACAGCTTGAGTTTGCCAATTATAGGTGAACCTAGTCCAATAATTCCAGATCCTAGAATAAAGAACGGAAGATGGAGCGGAATTGCTTTACAATGGATGGCTTATGGTTACGGAGTATCATTTACACCACTTCAAACACTTGCATTTTATAATGCCATTGCAAATGATGGTAAAATGGTTCAACCTAAATTTTTGAAGGAAGTAAGAGAGTTTGATAAAGTTTTAGTTCCATTTGAAGAAAAAGTAATCAACTCTCAAATATGTTCAGCAGAGACGGTAAATAAAGTACAGCAATTATTAAAAAATGTTGTAGAAAAAGAACATGGTACAGGGAATAGACTTTATTCAAAGAACTTCTCTATGGCAGGTAAAAGTGGTACTTGTCAAAAGGACTATGCGAATAAAGACAAGTTAAATTATATTTCATCTTTTGCTGGGTACTTTCCAGCGGATAATCCAAAATACTCTTGTATAGTAGTTATTCATGAGCCTGATAAAAGTGTTGGATACTATGGTGCCGATGTATCTGGTCCAGTATTTTAACGTATTGCTCAGAAAATCTATACAGATACACCTCTTATTGATGATATAAGCACTTTAGAATATAATAGTCCTGCAGTTGATAAAGATTTTGAAAGCTATTACGAAAATGCACGCAAGTATAAAGAGTTAATGCCTAGTGTGGTTGGAATGCCTGCTATGGACGCCATCGCCTTACTCGAAAATCTACAAGTTAAAGTCAAGGTGAAGCTAAAAGGAAGCGGAATCATAAAGTCGCAGTCTGTAGGTCGTCATCAAAAGCTTCAGCCAAATCAAACAATTATCCTAGAAGCATCATGAAGATTTTAAAGGACATATTGTACAAGGTTACCATTAATGCTGTTGTAGGAAGTACAGGTACTGCAATTAATAAGATTGAATTCGATTCGCGAAATATCCAATCCGACGATGTTTTTGTTGCGATTACAGGTGTACTTACCGATGGACATAGTTTTATAGAAAAAGCTATAGCAAACGGTGCAAAAACTATTGTTTGCGAAAGATTGCCAGAAACACTTGTTGATGGTGTGTCTTATATAGAGGTGGCCAATTCAAATGAGGCTTTAGCCTACATGGCTGTTAATTATTATGATAACCCATCAGAAAATTTAAAACTAGTTGGAGTTACGGGTACTAATGGTAAAACAACGGTTACCAGTTTACTTTATCAATTGTTTAAGAAGGCCGGATATAAAGTAGGATTACTATCTACGGTTAAAATTATGGTAGATAATAAGGTCTATAAAACAACCCATACCACTCCAGATTCCATGACGATTAATAAGTTCTTAAAATTAATGAATGAAGAAGGTGTAGAGTATTGTTTTATGGAAGTGAGCTCTCATGGAATTCATCAACATAGAACAACAGGATTAAAATTCACAGGTGGTATATTCACAAACATTTCTCATGACCATTTAGACTACCATAAAACCTTTGCAGAATATCGTGACGTAAAAAAGAAATTCTTTGATGATCTACCAAAAGATGCATTTGCCTTATCTAATATGGATGATAAGAATGGTTTGGTAATGCTTCAAAATACGATTGCAAAAAAATATACCTACGCCTTAAAGAATTATGCAGATTATAGAGCTCAAATATTAGAAAATGAATTTAGTGGACTGCTTTTAAAGGTTAATGAAAGTGAACTGTGGACGCGGTTAATTGGAAGTTTCAATGCTTATAATGTATTAGCCATTTATGGTGCTGCTGAACTCCTTGGTTTAGAAAAAGACGAAATATTAAGGTTAATAAGTGAGCTTAATAATGTGTCTGGGCGTTTTCAGTATTTCATTTCAGATGAAAAAATCACAGCAGTAGTTGACTACGCTCACACGCCTGATGCATTGAAAAATGTTCTTGAAACTATTAATAACATTCGCACTAAGAACGAAGAATTAATTACCGTTGTTGGCTGTGGTGGTGACAGAGATAAAACAAAGCGACCAAAAATGGCGCACATCGCTTCTGCTTTAAGTACTAAGGTCATATTTACCAGTGACAACCCTAGAAGTGAGGATCCAGAAACCATTATCGAAGAGATGGAAAAAGGGGTTGAGCCTCAAAACTTCAAAAAGACTTTATCCATTACAGATAGAAAGCAAGCGATAAAAACGGCTTGCCAGATGGCTAATGCTAAAGACATCATTTTTATCGCTGGTAA
>NZ_JABSST010000085.1 GCF_013213975.1 Winogradskyella sp. | reverse complement strand
AATTAACTTGGCGACCAACGACCGTTTTGGTGCAGAGTTTACCCTGACCTTTAGACCTACCAAGAAATGGAACCTTAATGGTAACTTTAATTTATTTCAATCCCAAACACGTGGTGATTTTGAAGGCCAAAATTTTGATGCTGATAACCTCAGTTGGTTTGAGCGTTTAAATAACAAATACACTTTACCAGGCAATGTAGACTGGCAAACACGCTTGTTTTACAGAGGTCCAAGTGAAACGGCACAAAGCCGTAACAAAGGTATCTTTTCTATGGACTTGGCCTTTAGTAAAGACTTATTTAAAGACAAGGCTTCTTTAGCGGTCAATGTAAGAGATGTGTTTAATTCTCGTAAGCGACGAAGTGATAACTTTACGGATAGCTTTAATAATTATGGCGAGTTCCAAAGACGTGTGCGCTCCTTTAACCTAGCCTTTACCTACCGCTTTAACCAGCAAAAGCAACGCGAACGTAATGGCCGTGGTAATGGTACTGGTGGTGATGATTTTGATTTTGAGGGGTAGAAATTAACCTGTCATTCCTTCGACAAAAGTTTGAACGAATTCTTTCGTTTATAAAATGATTTACTCACCTATGTTACGACTGCTCAAACATTAAGTCTATTGTCCAAATATTATTATATTAGAAAAAAACACACCCAGGAATGGATGTGTTTTGATCTAACTAAACATAATCAAGAAAAATACTGTGGTAGCTTACGCTACTACGGTCAATGGCTTTTTAATTTCTTTTACTTTTCCTGATGTATTAAATTGATTAGAGGTGTTTTTAGCACCTCCTGCTTTTAAAGCCTTATCACCGGCAAAAAAGGTTTTATGATCATCACCTAAATCAGAGCCTGCCATACGCTGGTGTTTGACGCAAGCCACCTGCTTACGGATTTCTTGACGCTGCACATCTCGCACATAAGTTAGCATACCTTCATTACCGAAATAGCCTTTAGACAAATCATCCATGTGTAATGCCGTGGTGTGATAGGTGGGTAAGGTAATAAGGTGGTGAAAAATCCCAGCCTCGCGCGCACCATCTAACTGAAATGTTCTGATATTTTCGTCTGCCCTAAATGCTAGCTCTGTAGTATCATAAGCCTCATCCATCAAGTTGTTTCTATCGTATGCTGTCATGTTTTCACCTTCAGCCAACATAGCATCGTAAGCCTGATGTCTAAAATTTAAAGTCCAATTAAAGGAAGGTGAATTATTATAGACCAGTTTGGCCTTTGGCTCTATGGCTTTAATACGATTCACCATATGTGCTATGGCTTTAAGATCTGGTGTTGGTGTTTCTATCCATAGTAAATCAGCCCCATTTTGTAAACTGGTGATACAGTCTAACACTACACGGTCTATATTAGAGCCTTCTTTAAACTTATACAATCCATTTGCTAAACGCTTTGGTCGCATGAGTTTGCCTTGGCGCTTTAAGAAAACATCGCCTTCCCTAGCCGCTTCTATAGCTACCTCTTCAGCATCAATAAATGCTAAATACTGCGAGGCTAAATCTCCAGGTTCTTGGCTTACTGGTAATTTTTGAGTAAGACCAGCTCCTTCAGAATCGGTACGCGCTACAATAATGCCATCATCTACACCCAATTCTAAAAAGGCATAACGCACAGCATTTAACTTAGCAATGAAATCTTCATGAGGTACTGTTACTTTACCATCCTGGTGGCCACACTGCTTAGCATCTGATACCTGATTTTCTATCTGTATAGCACAAGCACCAGCCTGAATCATTTTTTTAGCCAGTAAATAGGTAGCTTCTTCGTTACCAAAACCAGCATCGATATCAGCAATAATCGGTACAACATGGGTTTGGAAGTTATCAATTTCCGCTTTTACATCTTCTCCATTTTCTAGACGTCTGTACAAATCATTTAATGCAATAGCATCTGCTTGTCTTAGGAAATCATAAATTTCGGCAATAAGCGCCGGAACTGCAGTTTTTTCGTGCATCGATTGGTCTGGTAATGGTCCAAACTCAGAACGTAACGCAGCTACCATCCAACCAGATAAATACAAGTAGCGCTTACTCGTAGTTTTATGATGCTTTTTTACCGCAATCATCTTTTGTTGTGCAACAAATCCATGCCAACAACCTAAAGATTGTGTATAAGCAGCAGGGTCTTCATCGTATGCTGCCATGTCTTCACGTATGATCGCTGCTGTGTATTTAGCAATATCTAAACCTGTTTTAAAACGATTTTGAGTGACCATACGTGCTACATAATGTGGGTCAATGGCTTCCCAAGACTTTGCATATTTTGCTTTAAGGTCTCTTACTGCATTAAGTGCTGAAGCATAGTTCTGTTGTGGTAAATTTTTCATAATTTTGAAATGTATTAATGAGTATATATTAATATGAATCCCGTGTAATGTTGCCGCATTAGCGGGATTTTTTTGTTGTTTACATATCTAGACAGAGTTTAATCATCTAATAAAGCGTCATTGAAACCAGTGTTATTAAAGCTGTTGATACGCTGAAAGCGTTAAAAACTCTTCAAATTCATCCTGTGTGACCAGTCGTTTAAATAAGGTTATGGCATTACAGAATTTTGTGTTTTTGATTTTGGCCTCACCGACTTCACGTATAAGTTTTTCTACTTCGTCATCAAAAATAGATTCAAACAATTTACGATTGAATGTGCGACCATCCTCTAGAGATACTTCATTCTTAAGCCATTGCCATACTTGTGTTCTTGAAATTTCAGCAGTCGCTGCATCTTCCATTAAATTGTACAAGGCCACTGCTCCATAACCTCTCAACCATGCTTCAATATACAGTATACCAACATTTATGTTTTTTCTAATACCAGCTTCGGAAATAGTGCCTTCAGGTAAGACTACCAAATCGTTTTCTGACACAATAATATCTTCACGCTTTCTAAATATCTGATTTGGTGTGGGCATGTATTTGTTAAATTCGGTCATGGCTACATCAACAAGTGCTGGATGTGCTACCCAAGTTCCATCATGGCCGTTCTTTGCTTCACGTTCCTTATCTATTCTTACTTTTTCTAAGGCTTGTTTATTTGCATATGGATTGTTTTTAATTGGAATTTGTGCGGCCATGCCTCCCATTGCATGAATACCACGTTTATGACAAGTCTTAATCACTAAATTAGAATAGGCTTCCATAAAAGGTGTAAGCATCGTTACCTGATCGCGATTAGGCACAATAAAATTCTTATGATTTCTAAATTTTTTGATGTAGGAAAAAATATAATCCCATCGTCCGCAATTAAGTCCAACGATATGGTCCTTCAGTTCGTATATAAATTCATGTAACTGAAAACTTGCAGTTATCGTTTCTATTAACAAGGTAGCCTTAAAGGTTCCGTTTGGCACACCTAAGTAACTTTGTGCAAACTCAAAAACCGCATTCCACCAACGTGCTTCGGTATAATGTTCAAGTTTAGGTAAATAAAAATAAGGAGCTGAACCTTGGTTAAGTAAAACTCGAGTATTATGAAAAACATATAAACCAAAATCAAACAGACTAGCAGATAATTCTTCACCATCTACCGTAACATGTCTTTCGCTAAGATGAAGTCCTCTTGGTCTCACCAGTAAAACTGCAGTCTCATCCTTAAGACTGTAAATTTTTTCTCTCTCAAGATCAATGAGCTCAATGGTCTTGTGATTAGCATCCAAAAGATTCTGTTGGCCTTGCATTGTATTTTTCCAACTCGGAGCATTACTATCCTCAAAATCGGCCATAAAAGTCATAGCACCTGAATTAAGTGCGTTAATGACCATTTTACGATCCACAGGACCTGTAATTTCGACGCGTCTATCTAAGAGATCTTTTGGAATGTCTTTGACCTCCCAATCACCTTCTCGTATATCCTTAGTTTCAGTCGGAAACGATGGAAAATTTCCAGCATCAAAATATACTTGTTCTGCTTCGCGCTGCGCTAACAATTGCAAACGTTTGTTATTAAATTGCCTGTGAAGTTCTTTTAAAAAGTGTAAAGCGTCCTCTGTAAGTAATTCTGGATAGGTGTTGGTAACAGTTTCGTTAAATTTGAGATCAGGTGTAGTGGTGGCTATATATTCCATAATTATTGCATTTAATGAAACAATATTACAACCATATTTTCAAAAATACAAGCGAACGTTCGCTATTTTTATATATTCGCCAAAATTATAAATTCGCAGATTATACTATATTTGTTTTATGGAACAGGATTATATCAAACTTATATTTGGATTAAAACTCAAGCAAATCCGCACAGATAGAGAGCTTTCGCTTTTTGGACTTTCTAAATTATCAGGACTTTCTAAATCTTATCTTAACGAAATTGAAAAGGGAAAAAAATATCCTAAACCAGATAAAATTGCTGCGCTCTCTGAACATTTAGATGTACCGTATGATGATTTAGTATCCTTAAAACTCGATAAAAATCTGGCTCCTATTGGTGAAATTTTGCAATCCAAATTGCTCAAAGAAATTCCATTGGAGCTTTTTGGAATTCAGGAAAGTACTTTAATAGATATTATTGCTAACGCCCCACAAAAAGTAACAGCATTTATAAGCACCATCATCGATATTGCTAGAAATCACGATTTCAGTCGCGAAAACTTCTTTCTGGCATCAGTGCGTTCGTTTCAAGAAGCTAACAACAATTATTTTGAGCATCTGGAGCAGTTCGTTATAAAATTTGCCAAAACTTATCAGATCGACTTGAAAAAACGTATTCAAGCACAAGAACTTGAAGATATACTGGTTGAAGAATTTGGTTATACCATTAATAACGATGAGCTAGAAATACACAATGAGCTTAGTGATCTAAGATCGATTTTTGTACCAAAGAGCAATACACTACTTATAAATAACAGTATCGATGATGCACAGCGTACGTTTATTTATGCCAAAGAATTAGCCTACAACTATTTAAACATTGAAGATAGATTATATACCTTTTCATGGATTGCCTTTGATAATTTTGATCAGGTTCTCAATAATTTTTATGCCTCCTATTTTGCGGGTGCACTCATCATGCCAAGACAAAGTTTGGTCGCCTATTTAAAGTCGATTTTTGAAAAGCGACGGTTTAAAAAAAGTACCTTTGAAGCACTTTTAAACAATTATAACGTATCGCCAGAATCGCTTTATCAGCGTGCTACGAATGTTTTACCTAAAGATTTTAACCTCAGAAATCTGTTCTTTCTAAGGTTTTCGCATCAACGCAATTCTCAAACCTATAACCTTAAAAAAGAGCTGCATCTTGCAAAACCACAGTCTCCTCGTGCTAATGAAACTAATGAAAAGTATTGCCTGCGTTGGATTTCTTTGAGGGTCATACAACAACTTAAAACCAATAATAGTCAGCACGAATTTGATATACAAATTTCTAATTATCCTTCTGAAAACACGTCTTATCTGGTTTTGGCATCTGCTACAGCAGATCCATTTATACATGATGCAATACGCAGTGTCTCTATTGGGATTAAAATAGATCGACAATTAAAAGGTAAAGTGAATTTTCTCGAGGATAAAAGCATAAAAACCGTTGATGTTGGTGTTACTTGCGAGCGCTGTGCTATTGAAAATTGTAAGGTGCGTCGTGCACCAGCTAAGGTATTAATGGCTAACCTCAAAGAAGCCGTTACGGCTGGTGTAGTAGCAACGATTCAGAAAAAATTTAGTTAGAATCTATCAACTTCTGAAGGAGCGACGTAGTAATTGATTCATAACTGGTAATCAATACATCTGCCAAACTATGGTCTTGGCCTGATGAATGCGGACTTTTAAAGCCTATGCAATATATTCCTGCTGATTTTGCAGCTTTAAAACCATTGGTAGAATCTTCTATAACCACACATTCCTTCTTCGTATAGCCTGTATATTCAGCAGCTTTAATAAAAATCTCTGGATGTGGTTTGGACTGCTCTAAATCAGCACCACTAAACTTTCCCATAAAATATTGGTCTAAGTCAAAACGCTCAAAAATGCGGTTAATATTAGGCATAGAGGCAGATGAGGCGACTACAAGCCTTAGGCCATTTGTATGATAATCTTTTATCAGCTCTAAAACTCCCTCTATTAAAGCCAAGTCCGTATCATTTTCAAACAGGTACTTAAAATGCTGGCGCTTTAATTTTACCAAATACTCTGGACTGTAGCTTAAATTAAAATGATTCACCAAGCGTTTACAAATATTAATGGTAGACTGCCCTGTAAATGAGGCATACAATGCTTCATCTACATGAATTTGTACATCAGAAAACATTTTAAAATAGGCTTTTCTGTGCAGTGGTTCCGTGTCTACAATAACACCATCCATGTCGAATAGTACGGCTTTAAGCATTTGATTTTTTTGTTTTGGCGAAGATAGAAAGTTTAATTTATTATGAAGGTGAAGTCATCTTTTGATTCTTTCTTCTTTTCGTCTTAAATTATTAGAACGTTCATTTTTATTCGTCTAAATTCACTGTATAAAAACTCGTGATGTACATCGCAGTTAAAAAACCAAAAACGTATCAAAAAAGTCTAGGTCTTAGATTTTCGACGGTCTTTCTACAAATCGTCCTTTATAAAATGATTTCGCTTTGCTCAAACAGCATTTGATTCTTAACGGTTGCAGTTTTATGCAGACATTTGTCTGCCAAATCTAAGGACTGTCATTTAATTAAATATTATAAAGCATTATCAATAATACTCTGCACAACTTCTGGATTAAGTAAGGTACTGGTATCGCCTAATTGATCGGTTTCGTTTGAAGCAATTTTACGAAGAATACGACGCATAATCTTACCAGAACGCGTTTTTGGCAAGCCTGCCGTAAATTGAATTTTATCAAGCTTCGCTATTGGTCCTATACGGTCGGTAATCAGCTGGTTGATTTCTTTACGAAGATTGTCCTGATTTCTACCCTCACTACTACCTTTTAAGGTAATATAACCATATAAGGCATTCCCTTTTACATCATGAGGAAATCCGACAATGGCAGATTCAGCAACTGCTTGATGCTCATTAACAGCATCTTCAATTGGAGCTGTCCCTAAATTATGTCCAGAAACAATAATAACATCATCTACACGTCCTGTAATTCGGTAATAGCCAACCTCATCACGTAAGGCGCCATCACCTGTAAAATACATATTATCAAAGGCCGAAAAATAAGTGTCTTTATAACGTTGGTGATTACCCCAAATAGTTCTCGCAATCGACGGCCAAGGATATTTTATACAGAGCCTTCCTTCTACTTGGTTTCCTTGAATTTCGTCTCCATGTTCATCCATTAATGCAGGTTGAATACCTATAAACGGCAACGTGGCATACGTAGGTTTGGTCGGAGTAGAAAACGGAATTGGAGTAATCATTATACCACCTGTTTCGGTTTGCCACCAGGTATCAACGATTGGACTCTTTTTCTTTCCAATATTTTCATTATACCAATGCCAAGCTTCTTCATTAATTGGTTCTCCTACCGTTCCTAACACCTTTAAGGTAGATAAGTCGTGTTTTTCTACAAAGGCAGTCCCTTGCTTTGCTAGTGCTCTTATGGCTGTTGGTGCTGTATAAAACTGTGTCACCTTATGCTTTTCTACAATATCCCAAAAACGGCTAAAATCAGGATAGCTCGGTACTCCTTCAAACATCACTGTTGTGGCGCCATTAGCCAATGGCCCATAAACAATATAACTGTGCCCTGTAATCCAACCAATATCTGCCGTGCACCAATAGACATCATCTTCCCTATAATCAAATACATTTTTAAAGGTGTAAGCCGTATACACCATGTAGCCACCGCACGTATGCATCATTCCTTTTGGCATTCCTGTAGATCCTGAAGTATAAAGAATAAACAATGGATCTTCGGCATCCATAACTTCTGCGGTATAATCGTTATAAGCTTCATCCAAAAGAGGTTGTAACCAAAAGTCGCGCCCTTCTTTCATAGTAATGTCAGAATTGATGCGTTTTGCCACTAATACAGATGCCACTCCTTTGCAGTCGTCTAAAGCTTCATCTACTATTCCTTTTAAATCAATGGTTTTTGCACCACGATACGAGCCGTCTGAAGTAATCACCATTTTGGCATCACAATCATTAATTCGCGTTGCTAAAGCACTAGCTGAAAATCCTGCAAACACCACAGAATGAATGGCACCAATACGCGCACAGGCTAAGACTGATACTGCCAATTCTGGAATCATCGGTAAATAAATACACACACGATCTCCTTTTTCGATACCTTTTTCCTTTAAGACATTGGCAAGCTTACACACACGTTCGTGTAATTGTTTATAGCTTATATGTTCTGCGGGTTCATCTGGATTATTAGGCTCAAATAAAATGGCAGTTTTATTGGCTCTAGAATGTAAATGGCGGTCTAAGCAGTTCTCTGTGATATTAAGTTTGGCACCCTCAAACCACTTGATCTCTGGTTTGGTGAAGTCCCAAGATAATACCTTTTCCCATTTCTTTCTCCAATAGAAATGTTCTTCGGCAATTTCTTCCCAAAACTGTTCTGGTGCTCGTACCGACTTGCGATACACATGATAATACTCTTCAAATTGCTTGATATGGTAGTTACTCATAGTCTATTTTAGTGTTGTGTTGTCTTATTTGCTCCACTCGGAATTCTAATGTCTTCAACCATCTTTTGTACATCATTTGGCGGAGGGCTTGTAAATTTCATAATTAGTATTGCTACTATAAAATTAAGCATCATTGCGATGGTTCCAAAACCTTCTGGTGAAATTCTAAACCACCATTCGTTCTTTGGAGGTAAAACCTCGTCGAACCAGCCTAACTTATATTTCATCATGTATAATAACATACTCGTAATCCCTACAAGCATTCCGGCAATGGCGCCTTGCTTGTTCATACGCTTGTAAAAGATCCCTAAAATAATTGCTGGAAAAAAGGATGCCGCTGCGAGTCCAAAAGCTAAAGCTACCACGGCCGCTACAAAATCTGGTGGATGGATTCCAAAATAACCAGCGATACATACCGCACCTACAGCCGATAAACGTGCTGCTACGAGTTCTCCACGTTCGGAAATTGAAGGTTTTATAATTTTCTTTATAAGATCATGAGATACCGATGATGAAATGACTAAGAGTAATCCAGCTGCGGTAGATAAGGCAGCTGCTAATCCACCAGCAGCTACCAAAGCAACAACCCAGTTTGGAAGTTTGGCAATTTCAGGATTGGCTAAAACCATGATATCTCTATCCACATACAATTCATTAGCCGACGTAAGATTGGGTTGCTTAAAATCGAACTTACCATTTTCTCCCTTTAAAAAAGCATCACCAGCCACATATTGAATTACACCATCGCTATTCTTATCTGTAAATACAACCAACTGTGTGGTTTCCCATTTTTTAAACCACTCCGGAATGGTGGCATAAGGTTGCTCGGAGACTGTTTCAATGAGGTTAGTTCTAGCAAATGCTGCTACGGCAGGAGCTGTTGTATACAAAATGACGATAAGCAATAAGGCTATTCCAGCCGATTTGCGTGCATCTCTAACACGCTTCACTGTAAAAAACCGAACAATAACATGAGGTAAACCTGCCGTACCAACCATTAAGGCTAATGTTATGGCAAATACATCAATCATGGACTTAGAGCCTTTAGTATATTCGGCAAAACCTAATTCTGTACCGAGGCCATCTAATTTATCGAGAAGATAAGTCCCAGATCCATCTACCAATTGGCTCCCAAATCCTAATTGAGGTATGGGATTTCCTGTCATTTGAATCGAAATAAAAATTGCAGGTACCATAAAGGCAAATATCAGAATGCAATACTGTGCCACTTGGGTATAAGTGATGCCTTTCATACCACCTAACACGGCATAGAATAAGACCATGAGCATACCTATAATGACTCCCGTATTTATATCCACTTCTAAAAACCTAGAGAACACAATACCTACTCCACGCATTTGCCCTGCCACATAAGTAAAGGAAACGAGCAACGCACAAAAGACAGCGACAATACGCGCCGTTTTTGAATAATAACGATCACCAATAAAATCAGGTACCGTGAACTTTCCAAATTTTCTCAAATAAGGCGCTAATAACAGGGCTAATAAAACATAACCTCCCGTCCATCCCATGAGATAAACCGCTCCATCATAACCTGCAAACGAAATAATACCAGCCATAGAAATAAACGAGGCGGCGCTCATCCAATCGGCTGCCGTGGCCATACCATTAGCTAAAGGAGATACTCCACCTCCAGCAACATAAAAGTCTTTTGTTGATCCTGCTCGAGACCATATAGCTATACCGATATATAACGTGAAGGTAAACCCTATAAGGATATAAGTCCAGGTTTGTACATCAATGCTCGTTATGTATAAAGGACTAGGCATCATAACCAAACTTTTTGTCCAGAGCATTCATAAGTCGTACATACACAAATATGAGGATTACAAAAACGTACATGGCACCTTGTTGTGCAAACCAAAATCCTAATTTAAAGCCGCCAATCTGAATGGTGTTAAGAGCATCTTTAAATAAAATACCCGCACCATAGGATACTACCAACCATATCGTAAGAAGAATTACGACGTATCTAATATTGGAACGCCAATAGGCTTTGGCCTTATCTTTACTGCTCATATTTTTTTAATTTTAAACGATTAATATAGTCTTTCGAAGCGGCAACAACTTTTGGTGCTAAGGCTATGGTTGCAATCATTGTTGGAATGGCCATAAAGGCAAAAACCCCATCAATAAAATCAATCATGGCTTGAAATTCGGTCGTGGCAGCAATGACTATACTGCCTATATATAGCACGTTGTAATACTGCTTTTTATCAGCTCCTATTAAAAACGATAAACACTTAGAGCCATAATAAGCATATGAAAATAGTGAGGACACACTAAATATAAAGACGCATATCATGAGTAGGTATTGGCCATAAGGTAATGCACTTTCAAACGCTGATGCGGTAAGACTAACTCCATTATTAGCTGTGGTTTGCCAAACTCCTGTTACCAAAATAGCCAAAGCCGTCAAAGTACAAACAATCAAGGTATCGATTACTGGACCAAGCATAGCCACGAGACCTTCTCTAATAGGTTCATCTGTCTTAGCTGCGCCATGGGCTAAGGGAGCGGTTCCAATACCCGCTTCATTAGAAAAGGCACCACGTTTTACACCCAATAAAATCAAAGCTCCTAACATACCACCAAAAAAAGCATCGCCTTTAATATAATGAGCTTCGAAGGCATCTGTAAAAATTAGCATGAGACATTTAGGAACTTGAGTATATTTGACACCTAATATAATCAGTACCAATATAAAGTACAGTACAACCATAGAGGGTACCATTTTGGACGCCACAATACTAATACGTTTTAGTCCACCTAAAATAATAATCGATGTAAAAACCACTAGGGTGCCTGCAATAACGAGATTAGAACTAAGATTGACCTCCACGCCATTCGGAATTAAAATAATATCGTTAATGGCTTGCTTAAGCTGGTTGACATTGACCACCGGTAAGGCTCCCAACATTCCAAAGACGCTAAACATAATCGCCAAAAACTTCCAACGCTTACCAAGACCTTCTGTGATAAAATACATAGGACCACCTTGAATTTCGCCGCTGCTATCTTTTCCTCGGTACATAATAGCTAAGGTGGATGTAAAGAACTTTGTCGCCATACCCACAATAGCACTTATCCACATCCAAAACATGGCGCCAGGTCCTCCAATGGAAATGGCTAAGGCCACACCTGCAATATTACCCATACCTATGGTAGATGATAATGCTGTAGTTAAAGCTTGAAAATGGGATATTTGACCAGGGTCATTTGGGTTATCATATTTTCCACGAAGCACACTAATGGCATGCCCTAAATAACGAAATGGTAAAAATTCCGATCTAATTAACAGGTATAAACCGCCTCCAATCAATAAAATTAATAAGGGTAAACCCCAAGCAAAAGAAGAAAAATCACTGAATAATTGGTTAAGACTTTCCATAGGTTATAAATGTAATAAACCCATGAAAAAGAATATAATTATAATACGAAAATGTTAATTTATGAACGATGCTTTAGCTTGCCAACCTTGGTGCAGCTTGCCGTCTTTTCATAAGCTTTCTGGTAAGACGCTTATATCTTTTATCGAGCTCGTCGTTCTTATAAATAAAACGTTTCTTATTGTTTTCTCGCTTCCAACTATCTATAACATTGGCTTTTTCATCGATAAGGGATTCGACCATTGGAATACTATCTGAAATTTCTTTTAAAGGAATATAGGTAATGTTCTTAAGTTTACTCGTTTTTTCAGTAAATTCAAAATAATAAGAAATCAGCTTATCTATAATGTCCTGATTGGTCTTGGAATCTGACTCAAAATCAAAATCTCTTAAATTAACTCCTACCTTTTCTTGCCAAAAATGCTCAAGTGGAATGTCATAATAAAATTTAAGCATGTTGGTCTTATTCCAGTAATTGATCACCGAAGTAATCCAAGATGATGGAGATCTTAAGACACATAAATATTGTAAATTTTTAGCAATTTCATTATTGGCTAACTCATCTATATAGGCACTCCAAGATCCTGAACATTCTAACTTAAGGTTTAAATAATCGAAGCGTTGTTTAAAATATTTGTCGAAATCCTTATCTAGTAATTTATAGGATATATAATGAATCGGTTCGTGCTTAGACACCTCAGGACTGAATGAACTTGATAAAAAGGTAGTTGCAGTATTGTAAGGGGATATGCATAACACAGTATCAGGACATTCACTAGGCGATTTTTTAAACCTCATTTTTAAATGTATAAGGTAGCCTTCTACGTTGCGTATAAATTTTGCGTAA
>NZ_JABSST010000084.1 GCF_013213975.1 Winogradskyella sp. | reverse complement strand
ATTAAAACACAATTTTCATGAAAAGACATAACTTCAGTGCAGGACCTTGCGTATTGCCAAAATCAGTAATGGAACAAGCAGCAAAGGCTGTTGTAGACTATGACAACGGATTATCTCTTATTGAGATTTCCCACCGTAGTAAGCCTTTTGTAGACATAATGGAAAATGCCAGAGCATTAGCCTTAGAATTACTTGGTCTAGAGGGTAAAGGGTACAAAGCTTTGTTTTTACAATGAGGCGCAAGTACGCAATTCTTAATGGTGGCTTTAAACCTATTAGAAAAAAGAGCTGGATACTTAAACACTGGAACTTGGAGTGATAAAGCGATTAAAGAGGCTAAGATTTACGATGATATTTACGAAGTGGCATCGTCTAAGAGTGCTAACTTTAATTATATTCCTAAAGGTTACGACATTCCTGAAGATTATGACTACTTCCACTGTACGTCTAACAACACCATTTTTGGAACACAGATGAAGAGTTTTCCAAACTCACCAATTCCTATGGTTTGTGACATGAGTAGTGATATCTTTTCGCGTCAGTTAGATTTTTCGCAGTTTGATATTATCTATGCAGGTGCGCAGAAAAATATGGGTCCTGCTGGAACAACTTTAGTGGTAGTTAAAGAAGATGTTTTAGGAAAGGTATCTCGTAAGATTCCATCTATGATGGATTATAAAGTACACATTGGTAAAGGTAGTATGTTTAATACTCCGCCTGTATTTGCCGTGTACGTCTCAATGTTAACCATGCAATGGTTAAAAGATAAAGGTGGTATTAAAGCCATTGAAGAAGAAAACGAAAAGAAAGCACGCCTTATATACTCTGAAATAGATTTGAACCCGTTATTTAAAGGATTCGCCGTTAAGGAAGACCGTTCTAATATGAATGCAACCTTTACTTTAGAGAATGAAAACCTTAAAGAAACTTTTGATGCGATGTGGAAAGAAGCTGGTATCAATGGTTTAAATGGTCACAGAAGTGTTGGCGGCTATAGAGCATCTATGTATAACGCTTTAAGTTTAGATAGCGTTAAGGTGCTTGTAGAAGTAATGAGTGATTTAGAAAGTAAAGCATAAAGAATACAGACAAATGAAAGTATTAGCAAACGATGGTGTTTCGAAAAGTGGTGTCTCTGCATTAGAAGCAGCAGGATACGAAGTAATTACGACCAATGTAGCACAAGAGCAACTTCAAAACTACATTAATGAGAATGAAGTAACGGTACTCTTAGTTAGAAGTGCAACTAAAGTTAGAAAAGATATTATTGATAACTGCCCTAGCCTTAAGGTTATTGGTCGTGGCGGTGTTGGTATGGATAATATTGATGTAGACTACGCTAGAGAAAAAGGTATACAGGTTATTAATACACCTGCAGCGTCTTCGCATTCTGTAGCGGAATTGGTATTTGGACACTTTTATGGCTTAGCACGTTTTTTACATAACTCAAATCGTGACATGCCATTAGAAGGAGATTCTAAATTCAAGGCATTGAAAAAGGCTTATGCGAAAGGCACTGAGCTTAAAGGAAAAACTTTAGGTGTTTTAGGCTTTGGACGTATCGGTCAAGCCACTGCAAAAATTGGAATTGGTGCAGGTATGAAGGTTGCTGCTTTTGATCCATTTATGGAAAAAGCGGATTTAGAGTTAGAATTTTTTGATGGGCAAAAAGTCAACTTTGAAATTAAGACTATTTCTAAGGAGGATGTTTTAAAGCAAGCAGATTTCTTAACACTTCACGTTCCTGCACAAAAGGATTATGTGATTGGTGAGAAGGAATTTGGTCAAATGAAAGATGGTGTTATCATTGCTAATGCAGCAAGAGGCGGTGTATTAGATGAATTTGCTTTAGTTAAAGCCATTGAAAGCGGTAAAGTGGCTCGAGCAGCTTTAGACGTTTTTGAAAAAGAACCACAGCCAGAAATTCAGTTACTTATGAATTCTGCGTTATCATTAACTCCACACACTGGCGCAGCCACTAATGAAGCGCAAGATAGAATTGGTGTAGAATTAGCAGATCAGATTATTAGTATTCTTGGTTAAATAAAAATTATGACCTAATAGATAATATCGCGTCCTACGTCTGTGGGACTTTTTTTGTACCTTATACGTCCTTAGAAAAGTTAATCTTAATCATATAATACAACATGAAGGGAATTTTAGACCTATTAAGTAGTGATTTAGGTAAGGCTGTCATTGATGGTGTTGCTGGATCAACAGGAACGGATAAGACAAGAACAAATAGTGCGTTAACTATGGCACTACCAGTTCTTATGAAGGCTATGGAACGAAATGCTGCGACACCAGAAGGTGCAGATGGCCTGATGAGTGCGCTTACCAACAAACACGATGGTAGCATTTTAGATAATCTTGGTGGATTTTTTGAAGGTGGTGTTGACGAAAATGTCAAAACTGATGGTAGCAAAATTTTGGCACATGTTTTAGGTAGCAGACAACAAGGTGTGCAACAAGTTATTGGTCAAAAATCTGGCTTAGACACGAGTTCTGTTACTAACATATTAAATGTAGCCACCCCAATATTAATGGGTGTTTTAGGGAAACAAGCAAAACAAAATAATGTAAGTACCCAGAGCGATCTTGGGGGGCTTTTACAAGGTCTTCTAGGCGGTGCAAGTAATTCGGGCCCAGTAACTCAAGAACAAACCTGTTTAGATCAAGT
Source organism: Winogradskyella sp. (assembly GCF_013213975.1). Taxonomy (GTDB): domain Bacteria; phylum Bacteroidota; class Bacteroidia; order Flavobacteriales; family Flavobacteriaceae; genus Winogradskyella. The sequence continues at coordinate 10,170 of NZ_JABSST010000084.1, read as the reverse complement.
TTTAGACTCAGATGGAGATGGAAGCGTTATAGATGATGTTGCTGGAATGCTATTAGATGGTAGCGCTGGGAAAAAAGGCGGTCTTGGAGGCCTATTAGGTGGATTGTTTGGAAAGTAATAACCTAAAAATATTTCCCTACAAAGCAGTCGTTTGAGCTGCTTTTTTTTATACCCTATGTAATAATTAGAGTTTACGCATTGAAAAAGACCAGTTGCTCATTATCGCTAGTTGTTGAGCTTTAAAAGCTATTGATTTGTAGTGTTAAATGATTAATAACAAACAACAATACATTCAAAAATTTATTACCTTTAAGATTATGAAAAAGATTTATCCTTTCATTGTTCTCATTATTCTAATTGCGAGCTGTAAGTCTTACAATACGTCGCAAATCATTATTCGTGGTAATGACAGTGGTCTGGTAGAAAACGATACCGTATCGATTAGTGGAGATGAAACCGATTATGAGATCATTATTATAGAGCCAGGATTTAACACTTGGCTATTAAGTACAGCGCGACCTGAAGGCTTTCATTCTCAGAGTTGGTTAGAAGCACGCAATGCGGTACTTGTACAAGCTTGGAATCAAAGAAATTTACAACCGCAAGTATATGATCCTGGGCTTTATCAATTGCGTATAGACTATGATACCAATACAGATTATGGCTATGAAGTTAATTATAAACTGTACAATTACTTCTTATTCTTTCAGCTCAAATATAAACAGCAATTGAGTTCCTTCGTTCCTAGAATTTAGGTAAATTTGCAGCACGATAAATGCTGTTATGGAAAAATTTAAAAAAGATTGGGAAATACAACAAAATTGGCAGTTATTATTTCCCTTTTTAGGTCTTTTAGGATTGGGATATTCGTCTTACAAACTCACTAAGGCATTCTTAAGTGAATTTCACTTTGTTGTAGCTATTCTAGCTGCAATTCCTGTTTTCTACGCTTTATTGAGACTTACACTGTATTTGTTTAAAAAGCTAGAGGCCAAATGGGTTCTACAATATCGATGGGAAATGATTCGTGTGTTCATCGTTTTTGCAATTACTGGCTCATCTTCGATGTTTGTGGGTAGACCCGCTATGAAATTAATAGGTATCACTCAAGACAATCTTAATCCTATATTGTATTGGGTACTTTTTATCGTTGTCGGTCTGATCTTTTACCAAATCCTTTTAGTTACCTTTGGTTGGTTATTTGGTCAATTCCAGTTTTTCTGGGAGTTTGAAAAGAAAATGTTGCGAAGATTTAATCCAAATAAGGGCAAAAATTAAGATTTCATTAACATCTTTAGTTTAGGAATATCAATAGGTTTGCTATCGATTGCATGAAGAACGAATTTTTAAAGATAATAGCTCTCTTTTTTTTAACAATATTACTAAGTAGTAATGTTCTTAACGTGCACACTTACCTTCATCAAAAGGAGGTTCAAAATCATCTTACAGACTCATGTAGTGGTAATAATGATGAAGAGCAAGAACTACCTTGCGAGCTTTGCCATTTCGCTTTACAACTTCATAATTTAGACTATAATAATAGTTTAGAGTTTTCTTATGAAAACAATTTGCAGGTATGGCAACGCGTTAAAACCGAGAATTTTTCTGGTAATGACGAATTAGCGGAACAACAGTTTTATAACCGCAATAGAAATAAAGCTCCGCCAGCCTTAATTTAATAAGTCAACAATTAGTAAAAAGATCAGTTAACAAGATATTATAAATAAGTAATGAAGAATATCTTTCTAATCTTATTTATACTAATAACTAGTTTTGGCTCCTCTCAACAATGTAATAGCGTCTTAACAGGTAAAATCTCAGACTTTCATGACAATACTACATTAGAAAATGCTACAATTCAAATTATTGGTACAAATAAGATCACAATTTCAGATGAACAAGGAAATTTTGAGTTCAAGAATCTATGTAAACAAACCTACAAGATTGAAGTATCTCATATTGCTTGTAAGACAAAAGTCGTGAATATCGAAGTTGATGGTAATACATATAAATTAATCAGTCTAGAACATCATTTAGAAGAGCTGAGTGAAGTTACGGTTAAAGCAAAAGAACAAACTACGACCAAAACCGCACAAGAAACTTTAATTAAAACCGATGTTTTAGAGCGATACAGCAGTTTAAGCATAGGGGATGCTTTAAAAGAAGTTCCTGGAGTTTCCTCTATTAATACTGGAAATACTATTGTTAAACCAATGATAAATGGTTTACACAGTAGTCGCATATTAATCATGAATAATGGAGTGCGACAACAAGATCAAGAATGGGGAATAGAACATGCTCCAAATATTGATATCAATAATGCTGGACAAATTTCGGTTATTAAGGGTTCTGGCGCCTTGGCTTATGGAGGTGATGCAGTTGGAGGTGTTGTTATAATAAACCCATCAAGAACAATAAATATAGATACGTTATATGGTAGAACCATTTTAGGAGGACAAACCAACGGTCGCGGGTATAATATTACAACCACTTTAAATAAGAACTATAGTTCAGGATGGTTTACTCAGGTCCAAGCATCGTATAAAAGAAATGGGGATTTTAAAGCACCTGATTACTACTTAACAAATACGGGATTAGATTCTAAAGGGTTTGCAGGACGTTTTGGAAAAAGAAACTTTGAATCTGGTTTTGAAGTGTACTATAGTTACTTAGATAATGAAATAGGTATTCTCGGTGCCTCTCATATTGGTAGTGTATTTGATATAGAACGCGCCATAAATTCGGGACAACCTTTATTAATTAGAGACTTTAGTTATGATATTAATGCACCAAAACAAGAAATAACACATCATTTAGCAAAGGCCAACTACTACAAACGCTTTCAAGGTTTTGGGAAAATATCTGTACAATACGACTATCAATACAATCAACGATTAGAGTTTGATGTTAGAATTGGAGACCGACGCAATATTCCTGCCATCGACTTAACGCTGCAAACGCATTCTTTTCTAGCAGATGTGAACTTAGATTCTAACCTTGATAGAAAAGTCAAATTCGGAATCTTAGGTCGTTATCAGAATAATTTTGCTAATCCAGATACTGGCGTTAGACGTCTTATTCCAGATTATGATAAATATGATTTTGGTGCTTATATAACTACCGAATGGAAATTAAAAGATAATTTAATTCTTGATGGAGGTCTGCGTTACGATTATGTGCATATAGACGCAAAAAAATTCTATTTAAAATCGCGGTGGGAAGAACGTAATTACGATCAAGATTTTGCAGATATTATTATAGAAGAATTTCCAACCCAGTATCTTACAAATCCAATATTTAATTTTCATAACATATCAGCATCAGCTGGTGTTAGGATTGATTTAAACGATGAAAATCGATTGTTATTTAACTACAGTTTAGCGAGTAGACCACCAAATCCGAGTGAATTATTTAGTGATGGATTACACCACAGTGCAGCTAGAATTGAATTAGGTGATATAAGATTTGATAAAGAAGTATCTAATCGATTATCGTTATCCCATTCTTATAATACTGATAGATTGCGTGTTTTATCCGAAGTATTTTATAATCGTATAAACAACTTTATTTATCTCAGACCATTCGACTTTATATTAACAGGAAGAGGGCCGTTTCCTATTTGGGAATATCAGCAAACTGACGCTGAGCTTTACGGTATTGATCTCACCGTGATTTATGACATATCTGATAAAATACAATTTTCAAATAAAAGCTCCTTAACCAAAGGGTATGATGTGGAAACTGATATGGCACTTATCGATATGCCACCGTTTAGCACAATCAATCAAATTAGATATACCAACTCTAATTGGAATAATTTTTCAGCATCCTTAAAATCAGAATGGGTGTTTGAACAAAACGAATTTCCAGACTTTAATTTTGAAGTAGAAGATCAATTAACAGAGGAGATGGTCTTGATTGATATTAGCACTCCTCCTGCTGCTTTTAATTTGATTCACTTTTATAGTGAAGCCACTTTTGACTTGAGCGACAAAACAAAATTAAATATTGGTTTAGGTATAAATAACATATTTGACCAATCTTATCGAAATTATTTAAATCGCTTACGATTTTTTGCAGACGATTTGGGACGAAATTTCACATTACAATTACAACTTAATTATTAAATAAAACATAACAATTAAAACTTTAAAACAATGAAAATCAATTATTTAAATTTAAATGCCATGAAAACAACTAAATTTTTGTTTAAAACAATGCTATGTTTAGCACTTGTAAGTTCATTCACATCTTGTTCTGATGACGACGATCCTGCACCAGTAAATGAAGAAGAGTTAATTACAAACTTAACTTTAACATTTACCAACACTACTAATCCTGGTGATGTAGTTTTAATGTCTAGTGTTGCACCAGACGGTTTAGAAGACGGTTTGTCTACAGAAACAATTATTGGTAGCTTTACTCCTGGAGCTTCTTATGCTTTAACTATTGGATTATTAAATGAATCTGAATCACCAGCGGAAGATGTATTAAATGGTGATATTATCCCTGAAGCAGATGAGCACTTTTTTGTTTACGCAGTAAACGGACTTAACTTAACAATGACTAGAGATGCAAGTGATATTGATGGACCTGACGGAAGTAAATTAGGTGTTAACACGACTTGGATTGCTGGTGCATCAAGTTTTGGAAATTTACAAATCCGATTAATCCATGAACCATCAACTGTGGATGATTCTGATGAGTTTGGTTCTGCAACTGGTGGTTCTGAAGACTTCAACATTACATTTTCTGGTGTTGTTATTAACTAATAGAACTATTTAATTCATAAAAAAGGTTGAAACATAGTTTCAGCCTTTTTTATTTATTGAGATTTAACAATTTGAGGTTTTGCAGGAAATAGAATATATGTATAACACCACATAAGACTAAAGGTAGGCACTACGTCAAAGAACGGTAAAGCCTCTTCTACAAAAGAAACAACCGCTGCAACTTTACCCTCTCTTCCTTTATACATTCTTGTCATTAAATAAGCTGATAAAGGCGCCCAGATAAAATCAAAAGGTGGAAATATTAGAGATACATAACCCATGCCATCAAACAGTAATCCTAGTATCAGTTTTTGGTATTTTTTCATGTATTAATTTAATTATTAACCTTTTAAATAGATCAAAAAGTATTCCAAATTTTGTTCTGAGTCAGTCTGGCATAAATCGTATTAACATCTGTTAGTTCTTTTTAACTTTTAATTAGGAGCAAGTCGCATTTGGACAACTTAATTTTGCCAGTCAAATGAATAACAACCGCTAAATATTCTTGTCTTTAAGCAAATATTGAGGCATCATCAATCAAACCTTATGAATCTGAGATCAGTACTAACATTACTGTACCTTTGCAGTTCTCTTGTGTTATTAGGGCAGAGTGACTCAATCCCACCTCCGAATAAAAAAAGACTCAATATTAGGCGAACTAACAAAATACCTAAGATTGACGGAATTCTCAATGAAGCAATTTGGCAAAACGCTGATATTGCGACAGATTTTATACAATTCCGCCCTGAAATTGGTAATACCCTTACAAAGGAAAAGCGTACTGAAGTTAAAATGACCTATGATGACAAGGCCATTTATGTCGCTGCTTACCTATATGATGACCCTAAACTCATAATGAAGCAGCTTACCAATCGCGATAACTTTGGGCAGACCGATTTTTTTTCTGTGATATTCAATCCAAATAATGATGCTCAGAATGACACTAATTTCGTCGTGTTTAGCTCGGGTCAACAGGCAGATGCTATTGCTAACCCAAGCATCGGTGAAGATTTTAGTTGGAATGCTGTATGGCAAAGTGCAGTTAAAATTAATGATGATGGCTGGAGCCTTGAAATGGAAATTCCTTACCGTACACTGCGTTTTGCAGAAGAAGACAATCCAATCTGGGGAATTCAATTCAGCAGGCAATTTAGAAGAGACAGAGCGCAGTATACATGGAATCCCATAGATCCCACTAAAGGTAATTTTGGCCTCTATCATGGGGAACTTCATGGGCTTAGTGGTCTTAAACCTCCTACTCGACTCATTTTTTACCCTTTTACTACTGGGATTCTTGACAATTTTGACGGAGAAACAGAAACCACACTTAGTTTTGGTATGGATGTTAAATATGGAATAACAGATAATTTTACCCTAGATGCTACATTAGTGCCCGATTTTAGTCAGGCTGGATTTGATAATTTAGAACTCAACTTAGGGCCTTTTGAACAAACATTCTCAGAACAGCGTCAATTTTTTACCGAAGGAGTAGATCTATTTTCTAAAGGCGACTTATTTTTTTCAAGACGTGTAGGAGGTGCACCTAGCGGTGAACTTGATTTAGCAGAGAACGAATCTGCAGATGTCCCTAACGAAGTAAAGGTTTTAAATGCTATCAAAGTATCCGGAAGAACTAAAGACGGTTGGGGCCTTGGTCTTTTTAATGCTATTACAGAAAAAACCTTTGCCACTATTACAAATACAGATACTGGTGAATCTCGTCAAGAAGTGGTTGAGCCTTTCACAAACTACAATATTTTAGTGGTCGATAAGCAGTTTGGGGGTAATTCTGCCATAAGTATCATTAACACCAATGTTTTACGTGAAGGTGAATTTAGAGATGGCAATGTAACGGCCTTAGTCGCTAACCTTGTCAATAAAAAAAACACATACAGATTTGATACGGCTCTAAGGATGAGTAATGTAAATTACCAAAATTCAGAATCAGAGACAGGTTTTAACACGTTTATGTTTATTGGTAAAGTCGCTGGAAACTTTAGATATAGTTTTGATCACCGTTTTGCAGATACGAAATACGAAATCAATGATTTAGGACTAAATTTTAGAAATAATCGAAATGATTTTGGAATGGATTTTTCCTATGAGACCTTTGAGCCATCAGGCAAATTAAATCGTTATAGATTTAATTTCTTTACTAATTATCGCAGATTGGTACATCCCAATACATTTTCGCGTTTTAATTTTGGTGGAGGTTATCGCGCTTTTACAAAAAAACTAGATGCTTACGGTTTTAGATTAAATATTGAGCCCGGGAAACAGTATGACTTTTTTGAATCTCGAGATGGTAGACCTTTTATTTTTGAAAACTTTGTAAGAACAGGTGGGTGGATTTCTACCAATTATAATAAGTTTTTTGCTATTGACGCCAGAGCCAACATAGGAACACTTTTTGAAGACGGTCGTGATTTATTTACCTACGATTTTAATATTGAGCCACGCGTTAGAGTGTCTGACAAGTTACTATTGGTCTATGGGTTATCCTTTAACTACAGAAATGGTGATCGCGGATATGCTACTGCAGTTAATGATGAACCTATTTTTGGTGAACGCAATAGACAAATTGTTACTAACTCGCTTTCGGGAAATTACACCTTTAACCCTTTTCACTCCTTAGGATTAACATTCAGGTACTACTGGGATACGGTTAACTACGATTATGATCTATTCACCTTACAAGATAATGGTAGATTAACGACTACGTCTGGTTTCAATCTTGATAATGTTGGTTCTAATCCTAACATTAATTTTAGTACTTGGAATATTGATTTGAGCTACTCTTGGCAGTTTGCACCTGGCAGTTTCATAACAGCGCTTTACAGAAACCAGATTTTTAACTTTGATGAAAACTCCGATGATAGTTTTTCAGAAAGTATAGATACTTTGTTTAATCAACCCATGCAGAATATTTTCTCTCTTCGCGTGCAATACTTTATTGATTTCAATAAATTAAAATCTACCTTTAAAAAGAAGGATTTGCACCAAACCCGACAAGTCCAAATCTTAAACAATAACTATAACCAAAGTTATGATAATGACTTTACCAATGGATTTAATAGTGGTTTACATTCCAATACTATACTTCCTTAATTAATTAATCAAATACTCATATTAAAATAGTATTTTCGTTTTCGTATATGATTAAGGCAACTAATATTCATAAATCTTACGGTGATTTACATGTTTTAAAAGGTGTAAATCTTTCTATCTCTGAAAGTGAGGTAATTTCAGTTGTAGGAGCCTCGGGTGCTGGTAAAACAACACTTCTTCAAATTTTAGGAACCTTAGATAAACCAGACTACACCAAAAACACAGAGTTGGTCATCAATGGTGAACCTACAGAGGTATTAAATCACAAAGAATTAGCCAAGTTTAGAAATAAAAATATTGGTTTCATCTTTCAATTTCATCAATTACTCCCCGAGTTTACTGCCTTAGAGAATGTTTGTATTCCAGCATTCATAAATAATATTTCAAAAGCTGAAGCCGAAAATCGCGCTAAGGATTTATTAGACTATTTAGGTTTAAAAGCGCGTATTCATCATAAGCCAAATAGCTTGTCTGGAGGAGAACAACAACGCGTTGCGGTTGCAAGAGCCTTGATTAATCAACCCAAAATTATTTTCGCAGATGAACCCTCTGGAAATTTAGATAGCGAATCAGCAGAACAACTTCATAATCTATTTTTTAAACTAAGAGATGAGTTTAAACAAACGTTTATCATTGTCACTCACAACCAAGACCTGGCCAATATGGCTGACCGAAAACTTACTATGGTGGATGGTAAAATTCTGGAATAATTACTAAATAGACTTCCCTAAATAAATGGTTAAAATCCATTTCTAAAAATGCTTAAATTGAGTAATTTTGCAATGCTTTTAAAAATTACAAAATCATGTCTTACAGAATAGAAAAAGATACAATGGGTGAGGTAAAAGTACCTGCCGATAAACTTTGGGGAGCGCAAACAGAACGTTCTCGAAATAATTTTAAGATTGGTGCACCTGCTTCAATGCCATTAGAGGTAGTGTATGGGTTTGCTTACCTAAAGAAAGCGGCTGCTTATACAAATGCTGATCTTGGAGTTTTAAACAAGGACAAACGTGATTTAATAGCGCAGGTGTGTGATGAGATTTTAGAAGGAAAACACGATGATCAATTTCCATTGGTAATCTGGCAAACAGGTTCTGGCACACAGAGTAATATGAATGTGAATGAGGTTGTTGCCAATAGAGCGCATCAATTGGCTGGAAAGGTAATTGGCGAAGGGGAAAAAACAATTCAACCCAATGATGATGTCAATAAGTCGCAATCATCAAATGACACCTTCCCTACCGGAATGCATATCGCAGCCTATAAGAAGATCGTTGAAACTACCATTCCTGGGGTTATTAAATTAAGAAATACGCTTCATAATAAGTCTATTGCCTTTAAAGATTGTGTTAAGATTGGACGTACGCATTTAATGGATGCGACACCATTAACATTAGGACAAGAATTTTCAGGATATGTATCTCAATTAGACCATGGATTAAAAGCACTTGAAAATACATTAGCTCATTTAAGTGAATTAGCATTAGGAGGTACCGCCGTTGGAACAGGATTAAACACACCTGAAGGGTATGATGTCCTTGTGGCAAAATATATCGCAGAGTTTACCGGATTACCTTTTGTAACTGCGGCCAACAAATTTGAAGCACTTGCGGCACATGATGCTATTGTTGAAACACATGGTGCCCTAAAACAATTAGCTGTCTCACTAAATAAAATAGCCAATGACATTAGAATGATGGCTTCTGGACCACGTTCTGGAATTGGCGAAATAATTATTCCTGCTAATGAACCAGGAAGTTCTATTATGCCAGGTAAGGTTAATCCAACCCAGTGCGAGGCACTGACCATGGTATGTGCTCAAGTTATGGGAAATGATGTAGCAGTAACAGTGGGAGGAACACAAGGTCATTATGAACTTAATGTTTTTAAGCCAATGATGGCAGCAAATTTATTACAGTCCGCGCAATTATTGGGTGACGCCTGTGTAAGCTTTGAAGAAAATTGCGCAAATGGTATTGAACCAAATCATTCGGTAATTAAGCAATTATTAAACAATTCCTTGATGCTAGTAACGGCATTAAATACAAAAATCGGATATTACAAAGCTGCCGAAATTGCAAATACTGCGCACAAAAACGGAACTACCTTAAAAGAAGAAGCCATTAATTTAGGCTACGTAACGGCCAAAGAATATGATGAATGGGTTAAACCTGAAGATATGGTAGGAAGTTTAAAATAACGTTGAAGTGTCTAATTTCAACGATTAAACGTAGGATCCAATATATATTTTCTATATTATAATTGAATCAATCCAACTGTTATGAAA
>NZ_JABSST010000083.1 GCF_013213975.1 Winogradskyella sp. | reverse complement strand
CAAAATTTATACTCTTAGCATCACTAATTTCATGAGCAATTCGATATAATTGATTCGTAAAATTATTAACAAAAACAGCCGATAGATGTAAGGTCTGTCTTTGTTCTGTAGTTATCCTGTGAGAAGCACAGCCTAAAGCAGAACATAAGTCTTTCATGAATTGCAAGTTGCTTTTTTCAGTCACTTCAATACAAATAGGCACCTCACTAAAGTCTAATTCAGCCTCTTTTGAGAACGTTTGTAACGGATAAAAAACAGCACGCTGATTTTTTTTATCTATATCATGAATAGAAACACTTCCAGACGTATGAGCTACGAGGCGATTTTCAAAAGGTAAGGCTTTCGAAAAATTCGATATATAGTCGTCACTTATTGCCATTATATAGATATCCGCATCTTTAATATTGTTGAGGTCATCAATGGTCTCGGTTTCATTAGCGTAAGAGGAAATTGCAGAATAGGATCTGTTATACCACTGTTTTACAATAGCATGCTTTGATTTCTTAATAGCTTTGTATAGGTGTGTGGCTACATTTCCTGCGCCAAGTAATACAACGGATATCATGGCGTAAAAATAGGAAGTTTTCCCCTTTTATTTTTATTTTTGATAACTAAAGAGTTGCCCTATGTCAATACTGAATAGAACTAGTATTACTTACACATTTTTTCTTTTTTTTATTTCATTCTCAGTTTTTTCGCAATGCCCAACGGGAGATGTTATTTTAGAATCACAAGTACAATTTGATGATTTCGTTGCAAATTATCCTAACTGTCAGAATATTGAAGGTAACTTAATTATTGGTTTTGGTGTAACAAACATTGCTAACCTACCAGAAATACAAACAATAGAAGGTTCGCTTAGAATTTCAAGCCCAAATATTACTTCGATTTCAGTTTTTGATAATCTCGTAAGTGTTGGTGCTGACCTTCACATTTTTGATACTTCCATGTTGACGGAAATTATAGGATTTGATAGTCTTGCTACCGTTGGAGGTGATTTAATAATTGAAGATAATAACATTGGCATTACTGGGCTCGAATTAATTGAAGGCTTCTCTAATCTTACGGCAGTTGATGGACATTTAAACATTAATGGTAATTTGGTTTTGAATGAAGTTTCAGGATTTAATATTTTAAGTTATATAGGTGGCTCACTTTCTTTTGCGAATCATAATAATTTAATCATTATACCAAACTTCGACGCGATAATTACCATTGGAAATAGTTTGGTATTTTCTAATAACAATGTGTTGGAGACTATAAACGGATTCTCAAATTTAGAGTCTATTGGTGAAATTGCCGATCAAATTGACGATAGAGTCTTCTATGTTTGGGATAACGCAAATTTAAATTCCATCAATGGTTTTGGAAATTTGGAAATTATCGATGGTTTTATTGATTTTTCTGGCTCAAGTTTATCGAGTATTTCAAATTTTAATTCACTTTCAATAATAAATAATAGTGTTTTTATATATGACACTTCTATAACTGCTATAAATGGTTTTAATAATCTTGTGTCAATAGGTGATCAGTTACAATTAACAGATAATAGTTTTTTAACAGATGTAAATGGTTTTAATAATTTATTTCAAATTGGTGGTAATGTTAATATAACGAGTAATGAACTTTTAGAGAGTATATCAGGCTTAAGTCAACTAACAATACTTAGTGCGCGAATTAAAATAAATAATAACCCATCATTAACTTCATTAGATGGTCTTCAGTCGTTGATTCAAGTTGGAGGTCCTGATGTTGCTGGTACGTTTTCATTTGAAATATATGATAATATCATGTTATCTGATTGTTCAGCTATTTGTAATTTGTTAGTTTCAGATGGTATCACAGGTTTTGTTGATATATCTGACAATCCCTCACAGTGCAGTAGTAGGGAAGAGGTGGAGCAAGACTGTGTGCCAGATTTTGATAATGATGGTATTTTAAATGATGATGATCTAGATGACGATAACGACGGTGTACTCGATACAGTAGAACAAAATGGCGATGAAGATAGAGACACTGACATGGATGGTTATCCAGACCATAGAGATTTAGATAGTGATGGTGATGGTTGTTTTGATGTTTTAGAAGCTGGCTTTTCAGATAATGATCAAAATGGAACCTTAGGTACTCTGCCTGACAATGTTGATACAAATGGGTTAATCACAGGAGAACTAGATGGGTATTCGACACCATTAGATACTAACTCTAATACTGTATTTGATTTTCAGGAATTCAGTGTTTTTGATGCAGGGGAGAACGCTAATATAGAGATCTGTATAAACTCAGGCTCAGTTGATTTATTTGATAGTTTAAACGGTTCACCAGATTCGGGTGGCACTTGGTCACCAATTTTATCAAGTGGTTCAGGTATATTTAACCCATTGGTTGATAATTCTGGCACATACACTTACACAATAGATAATGGTTTATGCGGTACAAACTCTTCAGAGGTTGAAGTAATAGTAACTCAGGTTACTCCTATAACAAATTATGACATAATAATTGTAGAGTTGAGTTCTAACAATAGTATTGAGATTCTTATCAATTCAAATTTAGATTATCAATTCTCGTTAGATGGATTAAATTATCAAAATAATAATGTATTTAATAATTTAATAGGTGGTGATTACACTGTTTATGTTAGAGAAATTAATGGGTGTGGTATTTTAGAAGAGTTAGTAACTATAATAGATTATCCTAAGTATTTTACTCCTAATGGCGATAATAACAATGATTTTTGGGGTTTAAGGGGTAATACGGATAGACTTTATTCAGTTTTTATTTATGATAGATATGGAAAACTATTAAAATCTATAACACAAAATGGTGGTGTTTGGGATGGGAAGTATAATGGACAGGATATGCCTACCAATGATTATTGGTTTGAAATTGTATTTCAAGATGGTTATACAAAGGTTGGTCATTTTACATTGAAAAGATAAATAAAACTACAGTGATATCATTTCTCTGATTAACATCATTCTAATTTTCATGAAAACAGATATCAAAACCAGAGAAGATATTTTTCTATTAGTTTCTACTTTTTATAGAAAAGTAAAGAACGATGATCTATTAAGTCCTTTTTTTAATGATACCATCAACGATTGGGATCTACATCTAAAACAACTTACCACATTTTGGGAGTCGAGCTTATTTCTTAAAACTAGATATGTTGGCAATCCAGTAGAAGCTCATATTAAGTTTGATGCAATGCATAACAATTCAATTTCCGAAGTGCATTTTGGAATCTGGTTAAATTTATGGATAGAAACAATTGATGAGTTATTTGAGGGTGATTATGAAGAGAATGCCAAACAGTGATCAAAAATAGTAAGTGCGTTTTATGTTTAAAAATTTATGAAGTCTGCAAGGTTTAAACCTTAAGCTGCTTCTTTTTAAATTTGTTTCATATTCAAAATCTAAATTTAAGCTTATGAAACTATTGAAAGAATTTAAGGAATTTGCAGTAAAAGGTAATATGATGGATATGGCTATCGGAATTATTATTGGCGCCGCATTTAATAAAGTTATTGATGTATTAGCCAAACAAGTATTGCTTCCTCCATTGTCTTTGCTTTCTGATGGTTTAAGTTTTCAAGATAAAAAATTCATCCTTAGGGATGCTGTGATAGATACTTCAGGCGACTTAATATCTAGTGAGGTATCGATTGCTTATGGTGCATTATTAGAAGTTTTTCTCGATTTTATAATAATTGGATTTACTGTATTTATTGTTGTAAAAGCAATGAATCGATTAAGGGGTAAAGCACAAGATGTCAAGGATGAAACCGTTGTAACTCCAAAAGATATTGAATTACTATCAGATCTTAAAAGTTTAATGGAGGAACAAAATCAGTTGCTTAGGTCTAAAGTTTCAAATTAATTGAATAAATTTTAACGCTTTTTCAAGATTTATTTTCAAAGCTAAAATCATCAAAAAGCATTATCTTTGCACGAGCTTAAAATAAGCCTATTCTTATGCAAAAGAAAATCCTAAATTTCCTGTTTTCTACCAGACTTACTGCCATTTTGTTTATCGTATTTGCTGCTGCTATGGCAACAGGAACGATTCTCGATAGAAATATGGAGACCTCCCCAACTCCCTATACCCGTCAATTAATTTATAATGCTTGGTGGTTTGAGGCAATTATGGTCTTATTCATGATTAATTTTATTGGTAACATTAAGCGTTACCGATTATGGCGCAAGGAAATGTGGGCAACTCTTATTTTGCATTTATCATGGATTTTAATCATTCTTGGCGCAGGTGTAACCAGATATATTGGGTATGAAGGATTAATGAATATTAGAGAAGGAGCTACAGAGGGGCAATTTCGTTCTCAGAAAACTTACATTAGTGGTCGAATTTTAGGTGATTTTAAAATTAACGGTCAATTACAACAAAGGAATATTATGGAGGAGGTCGATTTTTCCCCTCGTTTAACTAATGACTTTGAAAAATCATTCGACTATGGCGGCACTGATGTAACGTTGAAGTTAATAAAGTTTATCAAAGGGGCCGAAAAAGACATCATTCCGAATGAGATAGGTGAAAGCTACCTTAAAATTGTTGAAGCGAGTGAAGGGAGACCACACAACCACTTTTTAAAAGAAGGTCAAGTATCAAACTTACATAACGTTCTTATCTCTTTAAATAAAGAACAAGATGGTGCAATTAACATCATAAATAACGATGACGGATTATTTATTAAATCTCCATATGAAGGTGAATTTATGACCATGGCAACTGGTGTACGTGGTAAGCTTGTTAAGGATAGTCTTCAGCCTCTAGCATTGCGTTCTCGTTATGTTATTGGTAATATGCAGTTAGTATTTCCTAAACCAGTTGTTAAAGGAACTTTTGATATTGTTAAAAAGCCACAAATTCTAAAGGGTGATGAAAGTGGAGCAGTCCTCGAAATTTCTGCTAATGGTGAATCTAAATTAATAAATCTATTAGGTGGGCCAGGAACGTATCCTAGCATAGAAGAGGTATCTGTTGGTGGTCTTGATGTTGCTTTACGTTATGGTTCACGTTTAGAGCAATTACCATTTCAGGTAAAGCTAAATGATTTTATAGCAGAAAAGTATCCAGGTACAGAACAGGCATACTCATCTTATGAAAGTAAGGTAACAGTAATAGATAAAGAACAAGGTGATTTTGATTATCATATTTATATGAATAATATTTTAGATCATCGTGGCTATAGATTTTTCCAAGCAAGTTTTGATCCAGATGAAAAAGGAACTGTACTTTCCGTCAATAAAGATAGATGGGGAACTTATATCACATATGCTGGATACATATTATTGTATTTAGGATTGATGGCCATTTTATTTGCAAAGCACACGCGCTTTGACCAAATTAGAAGTCAGCTCAGTAAAATCAAGAGAAAGAAGGCAAAGTTAATGACTATGTTGGCTTTACTTTTGAGTTATGCTGTTTCAGGGCAGACGCACTCAACAAATGATGGTCACGATCATAGTCAGAACATGAGGCCTTCTAAGGTGCAAATAGATTCTATTCTAAAGGTAAATATTACGCCTCAAGACCATGCAGATAAATTTGCAAGAATGGTTATTCAAGACTACAGTGGTCGAATGATGCCAATGCATACTTATGCATCCGAGATGTTGCGTAAATTATCTAAAAAAGATACTTACGAGGATTTTAGTGCAACTCAGATTTTTTTATCAATTCAAGAAAGTCCACTATTATGGTATAATGCTCCAATAATTTATTTAAAACCCAGAAAAGCAGATTCTATTCGTACTATTATTGGAATTGATTATGATCAGAAGTATGCGAGTTTATTGGATTTTTTCACACCTGACGGGCGCAATAAGCTAGGGCCTTATATTGAAGATGCCTACAAAGCGCAAGTGCCAAACGGTTTTCAAAAGGAGGTAAAGGAAGCTTATGGTAGATTAGGTCTCTTGTCCGATGCCATTGAAGGGCGATCTATTAAGATATTTCCAGTTCCCGGTGATGAAAACAATACTTGGATTTCATCATTAGAATTTCGACAAGATGGTTACAGAGAAAAAATAAAAGATACATTGTATGGTAATTTCATTAATAATGGATTCAGCGCTTATCTGGTTACGCTAAACAACGCTAAGCAAACTGGTGATTTTTCGAAAGCTGAGGAATTGTTGGAAGGTATTAAGAAGACCCAAGAGAAGTTTGGTGGAGACATTATGTTAGCCAATGATAAAATTGAATCTGAAATTTTATATAACGAGTATGATATTTTTAAACGACTATTTGTTTGGTATCTTCTTGCGAGTTTAGTTTTGTTAACTTTTGTGATTTTGCAAATATTCTATACCAAGTCTAAGATCCTAAAAGGTGGTATTAGGTTATTTGTCGGTGTTCATATTGTATTATTCTTACTCCATACTGCAGGACTTATAGCGCGTTGGTATATTTCTGGTCATGCACCATGGAGTGATGCTTACGAGTCTTTAATTTATGTGGCTTGGGCGTTAATCACATTTGGATTTTTATTTGGAAGATATAGTGCATTAACCCTCGCGGCTGCTTCCTTTGTTACATCTATAATCTTAATGGTTGCTCATTGGAATTGGATGGACCCAGCCATTGCTAATCTTCAGCCTGTACTTCAAGGTTACTGGTTAAAAATACATGTATCAGTAATTGTTGCCAGTTATGGTCCTTTTGCTTTAGGATGGATTCTCGGTATAATAGCCTTGTTGTTGATGGCATTTACGACGAAGAAGAATAAAGATAAAATGCTCATTAATTTGAAGGAGCTAACCATTATAAACGAAATGGCTTTAACTGTCGGTTTGGTAATGTTAACCATTGGAAATTTCCTAGGTGGTATGTGGGCTAACGAAAGTTGGGGACGCTACTGGGGATGGGATCCTAAGGAAACTTGGGCTTTGATAAGTATTATGTTGTATGCTTTTGTGATCCATATGCGACTTATACCTGGATTAAGAGGGCTATGGGCTTATAATTTTATGGCTGTTTTTACCTTTTGTAGTATTTTAATGACGTATTTTGGAGTTAACTTCTACCTGTCAGGGCTTCATGCTTATGCTAGTGGTGATCAGATAATTAGTTTTCAGTTTATTGCGATCTATTTAACGGTGTTTTTTGTATTAGCATTCTTTGCTTTCAGGAAGTACAAGAAGCTCTATAAATAACAGTTTATTTGTATTGCTCTATTGGCCTTAATTATTTTTCATAACTTGAGGGTCTAAATTAACCCTCAAAAATGAATTACTTTAAAAAGTTAGGTACTGCCAATTTACTCATGTTAATTCTTTGTGCAGTTATCATTTTAGTTGCTGAATATCTATTTCTAACCGGAGATCAGATGCACGGTATTTTTGTTGGCCTTTGGGCACCAACATTACTGGGTGTAATGATTTATTTAAGACTAGTTGATCATGGAGGGAAATGATATAGTTTTATGGTTTTCGGTTGTTGTTATTGCACTTGTTGCTATATGGGCAATTCTTATGATAAGAGCTTATAATAAGGCTAGTAAAAACGATTAATGATTTTTATCATTAGGTTTATTAAAAATAATGTGCATCTTTGCACCATTATGATTGCTTAATTTACTTTTCGACATAGAATCACGTCTACTGTGATTTTGAGTACAAACAAATCTTACTGTTTGTAAATGTGTTATCACAATTTTAAGTTATGCAATCCAACAAAATTTCAACAAAACACTTTTTTTTAAGTATTTAAGAATAGCAATTTCAGGCGAGGAACAAGATTTCACATCAGGGAGTATCCGGCGCTCTATTTTTATGTTGTCAATACCTATGATTCTGGAAATGCTCATGGAGTCAATTTTTGCAATTGTAGATATTTTTTACGTATCGCAAGTAAGTGTTAATGCAGTTGCAACAATAGGTTTAACAGAGTCTGTAATTACCCTGATTTACGCTGTAGCTATAGGACTTAGTATGGCTGCAACTGCAGTTATAGCTAGACGAATTGGTGAAAAGGATAAAGAAGGAGCCTCACATGCAGCTATCCAGGTTATTGGACTGGGTGTTGTTGTGGCTATAGTTATTAGTATTATAGGGATTTTATACCCTAAGGATATTCTCGAAATAATGGGTTGTGAACCAGATTTAATAGCAGAAGGCTATGGTTATACTAAGGTGCTACTTGGCGGAAACCTAACCATCATGTTGTTGTTTGTAATAAATGCAATTTTTAGAGGTGCAGGAGACGCTTCCATTGCCATGTGGGCTTTGGTTTTATCTAATGGTTTGAATATAATTCTTGATCCTATATTTATATTTGGCTTTGGCGCAATACCAGCTTTTGGAGTTGAAGGGGCTGCTATTGCTACTACAATCGGAAGAGGTGTGGCAGTAATTTTTCAATTGATGATACTGTTTTATGGTTGGGGTAAAATTAAAGTGGGTTTTAAAGATTTGATACTTCGCACTTCTGTTATGCTAAACTTAATTAAAGTCTCTTTGGGCGGTATAGGTCAATTTTTAATCGGAACGTCATCTTGGGTGTTTTTAATGCGAATAATAAGTGAGTTTGGAAGTGAAGTTCTGGCGGGTTACACCATTGCAATTCGAGTAATGATGTTTACTTTAATGCCAGCTTGGGGAATGAGTAATGCTGCTGCTACATTAGTTGGTCAAAATTTGGGTGCACAAAAACCAGACTGCGCTGAGGCTTCAGTTTGGAAGACAGGCAAGTACAGTGCAATTTTTATGGGATTTGTCTCTTTAGTTTACCTCATTTTTGCACCTCAAATAATTTCTTGGTTTACTAAAGAACATGAGGTCATTGAAAATGGTGCTTTATGTTTAAGGATAATTGCCGCGGGTTATGTTTTTTATGGGTATGGTATGGTAATTATCAATGCGTTTAATGGAGCTGGTGATACAAAAACACCCATACGGATTAACTTGATTTGCTTTTGGTTATTTCAGCTGCCATTTGCCTATATCATGGCATTAAAATTAGATTTTGGGCCAATAGGAGTGTTTGCCGCCATTACATTGGCAGAGGTATTGATTACTGTTTTGGGTTTAATATGGTTTAAAAAAGGGAAATGGAAATCAGTTGAAGTGTAAAAAAAGCCACCGTTAGGTGGCTTTTTACTAACTAATAAATGGAATATATTAAGCTTCAGCATTAGATGATGATGCAACGGCTAAACCGTACACCACAAGACCAAAGCCTATTTTATTAATGGCGTCACCTATATTGTAAATAACATCCATATTTAAACCTAAACCTGCTATACCATCGTACCAACCTGGTGTTCCAGCCATGTATCCGAGTGGATAGATTGCCCATCCAACAAGTACAAACCAACATAGCATTTTGTGTGCCTTTAGCACAGCACCGCCTGCGTCTTCAGCTAATTTCTTCGCTTCGCCAAGCCATATCATGTAAACCACAATGAAATAAGCGATTCCTGAAATTAAGCCCCAGAACCATGCTTGATCTCTGTAGACAGCCTCTCCGAAGTATCCAGCAACTAACATTATTACAGATAACCCAATTAGTTTCCACATCAACGCCTTTTTTGCCCCTGCAACTTTTAAAATGAGGTAGAATTCTACACACATTAAAGGAACAGTTAATACCCAGTCAACATACCTGAAAAATGTAGGTGATTCAGCATTCATTGCCCAATAGTCGCGCATGTACCAATAATGTACTGCAGCAATAAAAGTAATTAATCCAGAAACAAGGATTGAAGTTCTCCATTTTTTATCAAAGCTGTTCATTGATAAAAAGAAAAAGGCCGAAGCGGCCATCATGGCCATACATCCAACAAAGAATGTAAAACCTACATAATCATCTGTCGCCATTTTTTGGACGCCGTCGATGAGGATGGTTAGTAATTTCATAATGTTTAAAAATTTTGTTTAAACAAAAATAGCAATAGTTGAACAATAAATATGTAAAATTTTCATAAAAAAAATACTTAAGCCATAATTTATGTACTTTTATATTGTGAAGTTGACAATATTTAACTTAATATTTACCGTATTTTTGTTTTGGTTAACCATTCAGATTGGTGCTGAATACGAAGAATATTTATCTTATATTTTTATTCTTACCGTTGGCATTATACATGGGTCAAATGATATTTCTTTGCTTAATATTGTTAAGGGACATGGTCATTTTTCCAAACGTTTTTTATGGTATTATATAGGGCTTATTATAACCAATATTGCTGCATTTATTATCTATCCACGAATTGCACTTTTTTGTTTTATTATAATTAGTTGTTATCATTTTGGGGAACAACATTTGCATGCTTTAGTGAAAGATCTCAACAATAAGGCCAGATTCCTTTTTCTGAGCTATGGGTCGCTAATTTTTGGTCTTCTTTTTTATTTTAATTTTCAAAGTACCTCTGAAATAATAACCGACCTGATTAGCTACCGTATTCCTGAGCAGTATTTCTTGTGGTTTTTAATACTGTCCATAGTTTTAACGTTATCTTTAACTTTGTTTAATAGGTTAAATTTCAGAAAAGATTTTAATTATTTTAAAGAGTTATTTTTAATATTACTCTTTGCAATTCTGTTTAAATTGGCGGCCTTACTTTGGGCTTTTGCTATTTATTTTATTGTTTGGCATTCCTTACCGAGTCTTCAAGATCAAATTAAGGAACTCTATGGCGACTTAAACAAGTTTAATATCCTTAGATATATAAAATCATCTTTTCCATATTGGTTAGTCTCTTTAGTTGGTCTAGTTATATTGTATATGGTAACGTCCTATTTCGAGGTTAATTTTATTACCATTTTCTTCGCTTTTTTAGCGGCCATTACTGTTCCTCATGTCATTGTAATGTATATCTTGAATCGAAAGGCATAATCTTTTTTTTATGTTTCTAAAGCTTAAATGATTGTTCGTTTGTTTTGCTCTCTATTAGTAAAACTGATGGCATTTCATTAATTTTAGGCCTCTAAAAAGATTTAAAATGTTA
The DNA here is from genome assembly GCF_013213975.1 of Winogradskyella sp. Classification (GTDB taxonomy): domain Bacteria; phylum Bacteroidota; class Bacteroidia; order Flavobacteriales; family Flavobacteriaceae; genus Winogradskyella. Next base: position 1,983 of record NZ_JABSST010000083.1, on the reverse strand, counting down.
AAGAAAAACCTTGGGCTAAACACCATCTGTACACATGTGGGAGAAATAAAAGATGAACGATTTAAAGGGGCTGTTTCTCCTATCTATTTGAGTTCATCCTACGAATTTTTAGATGTAGATATCAAGCGATATCCTAGGTACTTTAATACTCCAAATCAAGAATATTTATCAAAAAAAGTTGCAGCCCTAGAAAATGCTCAAGCAGCATTAATATTTGGTTCTGGGATGGCTGCAATTAGTCATATGTTCTTAGCATTTTTAAAAAGAGGAGACCATTTGGTTGTTCAAAATACTTTATATGGTGGTACTGTGAATTTCATAAAAGAAGAATTTCCTAAATATGGTATTCACTACACGTTTACTGATGGTTATAAGGTAGAAGATTTTGAAAATGCTATTCAGAAAAATACAACTTTGATTCACATCGAAACACCGTCTAATCCATTGCTTACTGTTACTGATATCAGAGCGATTACTACCCTCGCTAAAGCTAAAGGTATCTATACTTCAATAGACAATACATTTGCTTCACCAGTTAATCAGAATCCCTTAGAGTTTGGTGTAGATATGGTAATGCACTCTGCAACTAAATATTTTGGCGGTCATAGCGATATTTGTGCTGGTGCAGTTGCAAGTTCTAATGACATTATCGAACGGATATGGAATGTTAGTAAAAATCTCGGTGGTAGTTTAAGTGATATGACTGTATGGATGTTAGAACGAAGTATGAAAACTATGGGCTTACGCGTTAAGACACAGACAAAAAATGCCATGAAAATGGCTAAATGGTTAAATAAACATCCTAAAGTTGCAAAGGTTTATTATCCAGGATTAAAATCACACCCTGAACATACATTAGCTAAATCACAAATGCGAGGTTATGGTGCTATGTTGTCTTTTGAATTAAAGGACGATTTGGATGCTTATAAATTTCAAAAAGCCTTAAGTTTAATAAAATCCTCTATGAGCCTAGCGGGAGTTGAAAGTACAGTAATATCTCCTCATCTTACATCACATGCTCTATTAAGCCCTGAAGAAAGAGCAAAAGTTGGAATTAGTGATCAGTTAATACGATTTTCTGTTGGAATAGAAGAAGTAAAGGATTTAAAGCATGACATTAATCAAGCTATTATGGCTATATGAATTAAAAGGATCCACAATATAGAATTCTTTCTTGTTATGGAATTATAGATATGTTTAATTACATGCTTATGCTAAATCCGATAGATGTTATTTTCCGGCTTTCGGCTCTATAAATTTCTGGTTCCTTTTCGTCAGTTCAAACAAAAAGTTTTGCATAATAACTACCTTCAAAATTAAAAATTCGATTTTCTGATGTCCAACCATACTCATCATCGCCTATTAGTTTTCAGTTTTCATCTGCTTCAAGCGTTGTTTTGCCGCTACCTTAACGCACAAAGAAAATTGTCTTATCTCTTGTTTATCAAACATTTGTAGGGTAGTGTGTAGTATTTCGTATCAATCATTAAAATCAGGTTTAAGGCAGAAAAAGTACCGCACCTGTTACACAAAGGACCAACCACTCTTTAGTGTAATTGTCCTTAACTAAAAACCGATCTTGTGGTGAAAGTCCTGCAAATTTTCCTGTAATGATGGCTAATGTGCCATTTGCAGTTTCTTTACCTATTATTTTTCAAGTGTTATGGTTTGTTATTCTTGTAAATAGAGACTCTAATGGGCTACTGTATTTTATATATCGTATCTCGTTAGCTCTTGTGTTTATTTCGATTTCTTTAAAAGCTAGTGTCACGACGTACTATTTTTGAGTAAATAAATGGTTGATTTAGGTGGTCTTGTATGAAATTCTGCTTTTAGGTTAGAGACCAACTGTAGCAATAAAAATGACGGATATCATGCTTTGATATAATTATGAAATATTTTTAATCGTACCTTACAAAATAAAAAAGAGATACTTTTTAATACTTTTGAAGTATAAGAAAATTAGATTTATGAAATTAGATA
>NZ_JABSST010000082.1 GCF_013213975.1 Winogradskyella sp. | reverse complement strand
GCACAACAGCTTATAATTAGCTATGGCCGTGTTGATTTTTAAAAATACTATTGGACGTTGTAATATTTTAAAAGAGTTGTCTAAGGACAATGCTAACCCTCAGTTTACGCACGATTTAAACGTTATTATTTTTTGGCTAAATGGCGTGTTAGCTTTTAGAGAGGGCATAAGAATTAGAGAATGGTTACAAGGTTTTGATCGTAGTATTTTTGGTGATAATGTATTTGAAATTATTGGTGATTGGACAGCATCCTTTGTTAATGGTAATACACATATTAAGAAGTAATTGTGCCTTTGCGTCGCGAAGTGATTTGCTATTATTTTGTGAGTGGTTCATTTGATGCACAACGTACTAATTTTTGAGGTGTTTTTGATTATGGTTTTGGTGAATGTGATAATCAGGCAACATTTACTTGCAATAATGGTACTGAAATCTCAATTACTTTAATTGTATATTGTGGTTTGATTTTAGTTGATTGGATATAAAAAAAGCGAGCTATATGGCTCGCTTTTTCAAGTTATAAATACGTGTAAGGTTAGGGAAATGTTTTATGACTGTCATGCACCCATTTGTTAAGTTTGCGATATAACTCTTTCTTTATTATCGGTTTTGAAATAAAATCAATACATCCTTTTTCAAAACACAATTCTTTTTCTTCTTCCATCGCATGCGCAGTTTGCATAATAATTTTTGCCTTAGGATTAATTTTAAGTATTTCGTCAAGGGCCTCAATACCGCTCATTTTTGGCATACGTATATCAAGAAGCACGAGATCAACATGAGGATTTTTTATGAAGTAATCAACCGCTTCTTTGCCATTTTTGGCAAATTCAATTGTGGCACCAGTGGTCATTAAAATGCGTTCTAATAATAAACGAATCAGCTTATTATCTTCAGCAATAAGAATGGATTTGTTTTTTAAGAATTCACCTTTTTCAATTGGTGATTTTTTTTCAGGAGAACAGGTGCTATTAGTAACTTGATAGGGCAGTGTAAATTCAAAGGTACTACCGCGATAAAACTGAGATTTTACCGTTATTGTTCCACCTAACATCGTAACCAGTGCCTTGCAAATAGCAAGACCAAGTCCTGTGCCTCCATAGTTCTCTTTGTTTTGGTAGTTTAATTGTTTGAAAGAATCAAAGATTTGTTCTTGTTTTGACTTTATAATACCAATACCTTCATCCTTGACAAAAAACTTTATTAAATCACCTTGTGTCTCGTAGCCGTAACTTATTGTCCCTCTGTTCGAGAATTTAATGGCATTCTCAATCAAATTAATTAAAATCTGTTTCAGTCTCCTAACATCTGTTTTTAATTTAAGCCCTTTTGTACGTTGAGATACTACTGGTTTTAACTTTAGATTAGGTTTATCTCTTTGCAGTTTTATTTGTTCAAAAGTTAATGTAAGGTTTGTAAATAGTAACTCAATATCACACTCATCATAATGCAGTTCCAACTTTCCAGACTCTATTGTAGAAATATCGATAATATCATTAACAAGGTTTAATATTTGTTTGGAATTACTATCTATAATCTCGAGATATTTCAAGCGCTCATGCTTCTTTAAGGTGTCTTCCTTAAGCAAGTCAGCAAATCCTAAAACGCTCGATATCGGTGTGCGGATTTCGTGACTCATATTTGCTAAAAAGTAGTTTTTTTGAAGATTGGCAAGGGCTTCATCCTTGGCTTTCTTCTTGGCGTTTATTAGGGCAACTTCGTTTAGTTTACGTTCTGTAATGTCTTGAGCAGCACCGCGCAATCCTATTATTTTGCCATTTTCTATAACTGCTTCTCCTTTACCTAGCAGCCATCCTGTCTCACCATTAGCTTTAATCATTTCGAGTTCAAGCTCGTAAGAGGTACCTTTAGCTTTGGCATCTGACACTGCTTTGGATAGAATTTTCCAGCTATCGGGTGTAAATAATTGCGACTGTCTTTTGTAGTTAGGGGCAGCCTTATTTTTGTCTAATTTAAAAATATGATATAATTCTTCAGACCAAGTTACATTTCCATTGGTTAGATCTAAAGACCAACTGCCAACACAAGTTAAGCGCTGTATATTATCAAGTTCTCTTGCATACCTTGCAAGTTTATTTTCATTGTTTTTTCTTTCCGTTAAGTCAAAAATAATACATGCAAATTCACCTATTTTTGGTGAGAAGGTATTTACTTCAAAATATTTATTTATTGTGCTTATATATCCACTTATAGTTTGATTTTTGCCTTCTAATGCTGTGATACTAAATTTTTGAATCCACTGGTTAGGATCGTTAATCAAATTTGGTAAAACTTTAGATATACGTTCACCAATGAGTTTATCTCTTTGTATCCCATGGATATCTGAATAGGCTTGGTTGACATCAATATATTCACAATCGATGGGGGTATTATTTTTGTCTGTGATAATTTTGGCATGAATAAAACCTGCATTAAGACTGTGAAAAAGATTCGTGTAATTTAGATTAACCTTGTCTAATTTTGCTTCAACCTCCTTTATTAAACTGATATTGTTCATGGTAATGATAACTCCTTCAATTGATTCATCATTTTTGACAAAAGGGCTAACGCGTAGCAAATAATAATTACCCTTTAAGTCTATAATTTGATCTTCGATAGTTTCGGAATTTTCCAATACAATTCTGGCATTGGCGTTAATCCGTACAACTGTAGAGGGCGGGAAATTGGATTTTATAGAAGAAAATTTCTTGCCCACATCTATATCCTCCAGATTGAAAATACGTTGTATTTCTTGAGTGAACTGAGTAACTCGAAGATCAACATCTAAAAATAGCGTTGCAATTTTGGCAGTGTCCAACAAACTAATAATGTCTACATTTAGTGCTGCAGACTCACGTTTTTCCGTGATAGCTTTGGTACTATTATTGTCAATTCCTCTATTTGTTTTCATTTAGTTTAATTCATAATCGCTAAACTAAATTGATGTCAAAATAGGAATGAGATAGTTGGGGAACTAAAATACAATAAGACTGAATTTACTAAAAAATCTGAGATAAACACTAATTTCTATATAAGAATTTTCTTTATCTCATCACGGCCTTTAATTTCTTAGTGGTTGATTTTTAATTAAATCTATGTAGAGATTAATTTTTTGTTTCAAATCTTTTCTATGACTAATAAAGTCTAAAAACCCGTGCTCCAACAAGAATTCTGACGTTTGAAATCCTTCAGGTAATTCTTGGCCAGTAGTATCTCTTACGACACGAGGGCCTGCGAAGCCAATTAAAGCTCCAGGTTCAGAAATATTAATATCGCCAAGCATAGCAAATGAAGCTGTAGTTCCACCAGTTGTAGGATCTGTGCACAGTGATATGTATGGTACTTTGGCTTCTGCCAGCTGTGCTAGTTTTGCTGATGTTTTAGCCAATTGCATCAAGGATAATGCCGCCTCCATCATACGCGCACCTCCAGATTTAGAAATAATCATGAACGGTATTTTTTTCTTTAATGCATAATCAGCAGCTCTAGCAATTTTTTCACCAACCACACTACCCATGGAACCACCAATAAAACTAAAGTCCATACAGGCAATTACTAAGTCTTGCCCCATGGATTTACCAACTGCTGTTCTTACCGCATCTTTAAGATTGGTTTTAGTCTGAGCCGCTTTTAAACGGTCAGGGTATTTTTTAGTATCTACAAATTTTAAAGGGTCTTTAGAACTTAGATTGGTATCTAATTCTTTGAATTTATTCTCATCAAAGAGAATTTCAAAATATTCTTTACTACCTATTCTCACATGATACCCATCTTCTGGACTAACGTAAAAATTCTGCTCTAACTCTTTAGTGTCTATTATTTTTCCGGTAGGCGATTTATACCATAAGCCTTTAGGGGTGTCTTTTTTTTCTTCAGTTGAGGTCTGAATACCTTTGTCTTTTCTTTTGAACCAAGCTGTCATATAACATTATATTTTTTGGATTCAAGATTAAGATTGTAAATCTTAATCAAAGTTTACGTTAGTTACTGTGCAAATGTATAACATATAAAATTACTACAATCTATATTCTCTCCAAAAATTGGCAAATGCTAGTTTTCGATATTTTATACGTGAAAACCCACTAAATATTTATTTTTAGTGGGTTGTAGAATATTAGTAGTAAAATGCTAATTATAAGGTGTCTACGTTATTTAAATCTTCGAAAGCCCTTTTTAATCTATCCACAAAAGATTCTTCTGCTTTTCTTAACCAAACTCTTGGATCGTAGTATTTTTTGTTCGGTGAGTCAGGACCATCTGGACTTCCAATTTGCGTCTGTAAATAATCCTTTTTTTCGTCGATATAATCTCTGACACCGCTTAAGAAGGCCCATTGCATATCGGTATCAATATTCATTTTAATAACACCATATCCAATAGCTTCTCTTATCTCTTCTACAGTTGAACCTGACCCTCCATGGAAAACAAAATCTATGTGATTGTGTTTAACATTGTATTTTTCTGAAACGTACTCTTGAGAATTCTTTAAAATTTTCGGTGTCAGTTTTACATTTCCTGGTTTATAAACACCGTGAACGTTTCCAAAGGCAGCTGCCACTGTGAATTGGTCACTAACCTTCATTAATTCTTCATAAGCGTAGGCTACTTCTTCCGGTTGCGTATATAACTTAGACTCATCTACATCACTATTATCGATACCATCTTCTTCACCACCAGTAATCCCCAATTCAATTTCTAAAGTCATACCCATTTTACTCATTCGCTCAAGGTATTGTTTACAAATTTCTATATTTTCTTCTATTGGCTCTTCAGATAAATCAATCATGTGAGAACTGTAAAGTGGTTTCCCGGTTTCTTCAAAGTGCTTTTCACTGGCGTCGAGTAAACCGTCAATCCAAGGCAATAATTTTTTAGCACAATGATCTGTATGAAGAATGACAGGAACACCGTAAGCTTCTGCCATGTGATGTACATGTTTTGCGCCGGCAATAGCACCAGCAATAGCACCTTTTTGGTTGTCATTACCAAATCCCTTGCCTGCATTAAATTGAGCACCGCCATTTGAAAATTGAATAATAACTGGGGCATTTAGTGCTTTTGCGGTTTCCAAAACACCATTAATTGTGTTAGATCCAATAACATTAACAGCTGGTAATGCAAAGCCTTTTTGTTTGGCTAATTGGAATATTTCTTGAACTTCTCTACCTGTTGAAACACCAGGTTTTATGTTATGACTCATAATTTTATGATTGAAAAATTAGATCTCAAAAATAAACAAATTTTGAGTATATACTTGGCTAAAATTCCTGTAAAGTGTCGAAAACGATGTAGCCAAATCAGAATGGTTTTTAGAATGGATAGTTGATACCAATATTATAAACGGCATTTCTAAAGTTATAATTTTTAAACCACCGATTACCTTCAGAAAGCGAAGGTTCATAAGTTTTAAAACCTATATCAAAACGAAGTACAAAGAAATCAAAATCATAGCGTAAGCCAAACCCAGAACCAACGGCAATATCTCTCAAAGATTTAAAATTGGTGAATGTGGAACGTTCATCCTCGACATTGTCTAAAACATTCCAGATGTTACCAATATCGACAAAAAGGGCACCTTTTAAATCACCAAAAAGTCTAAAGCGCTGTTCTGCGCTTAAATGAATTTTAAGGTTGGCCTCATTAAACTCATTGGTTGTCGATGAGCTTCCAGGTCCTAAGTTATAAGCCGTCCAAGCTCTATTGTCATTTGGTCCTCCAGCAAAGAAACTCTCGGCAAACGGAATACTGTTTGAATTGCCATATGGTATAGCGATACCAGCATAACTTCTAAAAGCAAAAATACTATTTTGACCGAAGTCAAAATACTTTACATAGTCGATCTCTGTCTTGAAATATTGAGAAAAAGCTACTCCGAAAATTTCATAATTCCCGTTTTCATTTTTTGCAGAACCAAAAGCTTTAGACAAAATAGAAAACATGTTTCCTGCTATTTCAACTCTCCATTTAAATATTGAGAAATCATTGTCAAAAAAATTGGTTCTTCGATTTATAACATAATCAAAACTCGAGGAGAATATGAGGTTGTTTTCTGTTAGTCTTTGTTTTCGCTCATCGATATTATTTACAGTAATATAATCTTCATCGTCAGGATTCAATACCGTATTTTCATTTAAAACATCATCGATAAACTGATCAGCTTCCGTAGGTATGGATAAGTCTTCGTTGCTCTCAATATAACCAATATCCTGAGCAATACCATTTAGCCTATCGTAGGAGTTTGTGTAAACACCAAAGTAATTGCTGGTGTTAAGATTTTTCACAAACTGTATATTAAATAACTCCAAAGTATTTGAAACCGTTGAGGATGGTTTCCAATTGTAACTTAAAAGTCCTGACAGTGTTTGTTTATCAAGTCCAATATTTTGTTGGCTTGTTGCTGATAAATTTATAGCTGTGTTTGGCGACATGTATTTTGGAATAATACTATCTGTGTTAAATGGCGTAAATAAACGTGGAATATTTAAACGGATATTACCACCAAATTCATTAATATCAAAAAATGTAGCTTCATCGTTACTACCATCCTTTGATGCGCCTATGGCAGCGATTCCGCTAATTTCTAGGGTCTCAGCTCCTCTAAATATATTTCGAATTTTTAATCCTGGTGTTACAGAAAATCCGATAGTTTGAATGTTACTTTGTGAGACGTCAAAATCGAGACTTAACGCATATTTCTTTTTTGGTTCTAAATAGATATTTGCCGTTAAACTAGAATCTTCGCGGTTTTCAAGATATTCGATACTCGGATATCTGAACACTTGCAGATCATTGAGGTATCTTGATGTTCGACTACGTGCTATATCTGTGTATATGTCACCTTTATTAATAAAAATAGCGTCAGTTAAAGCTTTTGGTTTAAACCGTAATTTTTCTTTACTAAATAGGTTGTAACCCTTGTAAGTCGTTGTGTCAGAAACAGCTTTGTCTCGGTTTTCGAAGTTATCATCAGTAAATATATTAACTTCTTTTATGGTGTATGGTTTAAACAGAATTGTTGCTATAGAATCACCTTCTCTTAATGAACGGTCAGCAATTACGAGCTCAGTGTTTACTTTATGATTGGTATCAATAGTATCCGTAACAAATCTTATGTAATCTTGACCAAAGTAATAGAAGCCATGATTTCTTAAAAAAGTGCTGATGCGTTCCCGTTCGTCCTCATAATTCTGCTCATCATATTGTTCTCCTTTTATCAGTAAAGCATCTTTACTGAAATTGGGATATAATGCACTAATAGCTGGACTACTTATGATTGGTTTTATGGAATCTAAAAAATAAGGGTCTTTTTTAGTTACCTTGTACGTTACCTGCGCTCTTTTATTACTGTCTTTTTTAATCTCATAATCCACAGTGTTATTAAACCAACCTTTACTGTAGTAATATTTTCTGAGATTAGTTGCTGTTTTCTGTGTCTTTACTTCATTCAAAATTGTAGGTGCCTCTCCTGTACGCTTTAACCAGCTATTAAAATTCCGTTTAGATTGAATCCATGTATCAAACTGCTTTTTAGAGAGTAGCTTTGTTTTTCGTTTTACTTTTAAGCTGTCACTTAAAATATTCGCATTAATAATCGAATCAATATTTGGTCTTGCTAGATTATAAATATGTAATCTTAAAGGAAACCCAAGTAAACCATTCATTCCTGAGTTGTTCTTTTGAATTATGAGATTGTTTATTCGATCATTCTTATTGATCTTATCGTCTTCTATAATGGTGTTTTTTGTAATCAGATGCTCGTCTGAGCTCACACGTTTAACGACATCGCAAGAGTTAAAAAGGAATGCAGGAATCAATAACATTATGGTGTAAACAATTTTACACTGTTGAAGAGGTATTGAAATGCGAATTTTCAAGCTTAATAAATGATTGTTTTATTGATATTGATTGCTGTAAACAAAAATTAGTCCAAAAAAGGTTTACTTTGTATGCTCTTAGCAAATGTAAAGACATTTTAATGGTTACAAAGCATCAAATAAAAGTAATTAAAAGTTTAGGTCAAAAAAAATTTAGACTGCAATTAGGCTTGTTTGTGGTGGAGGGTATAAAGGGGATTAATGAGTTTCTATCTTCAGATTTTGAACTTGAAAACTTGTTCACAACTGAACTTATTTTTGATGCTCCAGAAGACTTAATAAATGTTATTAGTACTTCGGATTTGAAACGTATTTCTACCTTAAAAAGCCCAAATACAGCACTTGCTGTTTTTAAGATTAAAGCATCGGAGCAGATTGAAACTGGCAAACTCATAATTGCTTTGGATGATGTTAGAGATCCTGGAAATCTTGGTACCATCATTAGATTATGCGATTGGTATGGGGTAAGGGATCTAGTTTGTAGCTTAAATACAGTTGATTGTTACAATCAAAAGGTCGTGCAAGCAACTATGGGCTCTTTATCGCGCGTAAATATTACTTATCTAGATTTAAACGACTATATAGCATCATCTGAGCTCCAGGTCTTTGGCACCTTTATGGAAGGAGAAAACATATACACGGCTGAAATCCCTGAAACTGGATTAGTTATTTTAGGCAATGAAGCTAATGGTATTTCAAAAGATATTAAAGTTAATAGAAAATTAACAATTCCTCAGTTTGGTGATGTTAACGCTACTGAAAGTCTAAATGTAGCTAATGCAACCGCGATTCTCTTAAGCGAATTCAAAAGGCGTTCTATTGAAATGTGAAATTAATAAAAATACCTCTGGTTTGCATTTTTGATACATTACCGGTCCAAGGGCTATTTGGATCAGTGTCTCTTATAATTTCATCATTTATAGCGAAGACTCCTCTGATTGATGGCGTAAATTTAAAGTATAATAGGTAGAGGTCTATTCCAAATCCAATTTCATAGAAATAAGTGTTTTTTCTCATTCTAAATTCGCCAGCACTATTATCATCAGGGTTATCCTGATTACTCGATAAATTCAGTGCTGTAGAAAAACCACCAACTATAAATGGTTTAAAATTATTGATTCGTTTAGTTGAAACTTTTAAGAGTAATGGCACATGGATGTAGGTCGATTTCACCTCGCGTATTAAATCAGAACTATTAAAATCTGTTCCTGCAAAATAACTCTCATCATATATTAAATTTCTTGTTGTGAAAAATACTCCGGGTTCTAACCTTAGATTTAAATGATCGTTAATACGCATATCTCCGATTAGCCCTAAATGAAACCCAAAGGTTTTGTCAACTAGGATATCTTTTAAATCTTGCTCGTAGTTAAATTTAAAATCATACTGATTAAACCCTAAGAAATAGCCCCAAGACAAAAATTTCTGATCTAAATTATCAATATTGTTTGCTACTTTTTCTTTGGTAAAAAGTTGTGCAGATGCATTTTGAAATGCTGTTAACAATGCAAGTAGGACTATGACTTGTTTCATATTAAGCTTTAGATGCGGTGTATATGGTAGCGACACCCATAGTTTGAGGTTTGTCTTTGACATTAATAAACCCAATTTTTCTCAAAATATTGTTCAATGCTTCACCATATGGAAAAACCGATGCGGATTCGCTTAAATAATTGTAAGCAATCTTATCTTTTGAAAATAATTTTCCGATAGTTGGCAGGATAAATTTAGAATAAATATTGTAACCAAACTTGTAGACTGGATTTGTTGGTACTGAAGTTTCTAATACAACAAAGATGCCATTTGGCTTAAGTACTCTGAGAATTTCAGCAAGTCCTTTTTCTAAAGTCTCAAAATTCCGAACTCCAAATGCGACGGTAATAGCGTCGAAGGTGTTATCTTCAAAGGGTAAGTCTTCAGAATCACCAATAACCATAGAGATAATATTGTCAAGCTGCTTGGATTTTATTTTACGTCTTCCAACTTCTAACATGCCATCGCTAATGTCTAATCCAATAATTTCTTTGGCACTGGTAGAGGTAAGATTAATGGCCAAGTCTCCTGTTCCTGTGGCTATATCTAATATGTTGTTAGGATTTGTTTTAGAAACTATCTCAACAACCTTGTTTCGCCACTTGACATCAATGCCAAAAGATATGACGCGATTTAAATCGTCATATTCATTAGAAATGGTATCAAACATCTCAGTTACCTGCTCTTTCTTAGAGGCATGACTATCTTTATATGGCTTTACTTTTTCAGACATTCATAATTTTTTGCAAATATACTAAGAACTTCTAAGTCCCTATAACTTTAGTATCACTTATAACTTCTTAGTATATTTGTATGTTTATTTGAACAATTCAAGATGAAAATAATTATCGCAGGCGCTGGAGAGGTAGGATTTCATTTGGCAAAATTATTATCCTACGAGTCGCAAGAGATAACCCTAATAGATACCAAGAAAGATAGTTTAATCTACGCAGGAGAGCATTTAGACATCAAAACTATTAAAGGTGATGCCACTTCTATTTCTATATTAAGAGACGCTAGGATTGAATCGGCAGAATTATTCATCGCCGTTACATCTTCAGAGACTATTAATATTACGGCAAGTGTATTAGCAAAACAACTTGGCGCGCAGCGCACTATTGCAAGAATTTCTAATACCGAATTTATTGAAGAGAAAGAAACTATCGGTTTTTCTCAATTTGGTATAGATGAGTTAATTTCTCCAGAATCCTTGGCGGCATCTGAAATTGAACTCTTACTAAATCAATACGGGTTTAATGACACTTATGAGTTTGAAGATGGTGCATTGACCATGCTTGGGCTACGATTATCACGTACAGCAACCTTTGTTGGGAAAACCGTTAAGGAAGCAGCTGAGTTATATTCGGAACTGCATTTTATTCCAATAGCCATTCAACGCCTTGCCACGCAATATACGATTATTCCAAGAGGCGATACTCAATTTAAAGAAGGGGATAAGGTAGTCTTTATGACCTCTAAAGGGGGTGATGCAGAATTGTTTGAATTATCAGGTAAAGTAAAAGCGGAAATCAAGAATGTAATGATCTTAGGTGGAAGTAAGATTGGTTATAAAACAGCGAGGGATTTATGCAAGAGTAAGTTTAATGTTAAATTGGTGGAGAGCAAAAAACCTGTAGCTGAAGATTTAGCTGATCAGTTGCCTAATGCCTTGGTTATTTGTGGTGATGGTAGAAATGTTGAAATCCTAGAAGAGGAAAACATTACGGATATGGACGCTTTTATTTCGGTAACCGGAAATTCGGAGACCAACATAATGTCATGTCTTTTAGCTAAATCCAAAGGGGTCAAAAAGACCATTGCTTTAGTTGAAAACATGGACTATTACCAATTATCACAGTCTATTGGAATAGATACATTGATCAATAAAAAACTCCTTGCCGCAAATAATATTTTTAGATATATCAGAAAAGGTGAGGATGTTGCGATGACAAAGCTTACCAATATGAATGCCGAACTATTAGAGTTTGTTGTTAAACCTAATTCTAAAATAACAAATAAGGTTATTAGAGATTTAAACTTTCCAAGGTCTGCTATCTTTGGTGGTGTTATGAGAAATGGAACAGGATTGATACCTTTAGGTAGTTTTAGAATCGAGGCGGGGGATCGTGTTGTGGTATGTTGTTTGCCACGTTCTATTTCTGAAGTAGAAGCCTTTTTTGCATAATTTGGATTATGTCTCGAATGCACCTTAATTATAAAATTATTTTCCACTTTTTTGGACTGCTATTACTGTTTAATGGCGGTTTTATGATGTTGGCTACACTAATAAGTCTCATTTACAGTGATGGTGTAACGCTCAATTTATTTCTCGCAGGATTATCAACGTTGCTTCTAGGTGGGATTGCAATGTATGGTACTAAGAACCACAGAAAAGAAATGAATAAGCGTGAGGGTTATATCGTTGTGGCATTTGGTTGGATTGTGATGTCATTAACTGGAACCTTACCTTATATTGCTACCCAGGCTATACCGTCTTTTACTGATGCATTTTTTGAAACCATGTCAGGTTACACCACTACTGGTGCTAGTATTTTAAATGATATTGAGATTTTACCAGAAGGTGTACTCTTTTGGAGAAGTACCACACATTGGATAGGCGGTATGGGAATTATTGTATTGGCGATAGCCATATTACCTCTACTTGGTGTTGGTGGAATGCAGCTATTTGCCGCGGAGGCTCCTGGTCCTGGTGGTGATAAATTACATCCTAGAATTACTGATACTGCTAAGCGTTTATGGCTCATTTACTTTGGGTATACAGTTGCAGAGACTATTTTACTTCAAGTTGCAGGAATGTCATTTTTTGATGCTATAAATCACGCATTAAGTACGTTATCAACTGGAGGATTTTCTACCAAAAATGCGAGTATTGCATATTGGAATGATAATCCAGCAATTCAGTATATCATCATCTTTTTCATGTTCCTAGCAGGAACTAATTTTGTATTAAGTTACTATTTGTTTAAAGGAAATGTGACTAAGATTATCAAAGATGATGAATTTAAACTATACTTTAGATTTATTACCGCTTTCACCATTGTAGCAGCTTTACTTATATATTTTCGTGCAGATATATCTCAGTCCTCTTTGGCTCATCCCATGGTCTTAGGTGAAGGCGAAAGTGCTATAAGGCATGGACTGTTTCAGGTACTAGCTATTGTTACAACAACCGGATTCGTAACTGCAGATTACACAATGTGGACCCCGTTCTTAACGGTATTCTTCTTTGGTTTAATGTTTTTGGGTGGTTCTGCAGGAAGTACTTCTGGTGGTGTTAAGGTAGTGAGACATCTCATTTTGATAAAGAATGGATTTTTAGAGTTTAAGCGTTCGCTACATCCAAATGCTATTTTACCGGTGCGTTATAATACGAAGTCTATATCTAAAGATATCGTTTTTAATATTTTGGGCTTTTTTATTCTATATATGCTGTCCTTTATTATTGGAGCTCTTGTTTTCTCAATGTTTCAAATTGATTTTACTTCAGCAATAGGTCTTTCAGCATCGAGTTTAGGAAATGTTGGTCCGGCCTTAGGAGACTT
>NZ_JABSST010000081.1 GCF_013213975.1 Winogradskyella sp. | reverse complement strand
AAGTATTAGATAAATATTCGCCCCAAGAATCGATATGAGTAGTACCATCATATAGACGAACATGATCATCACTATTGACACTGAAGTTAACACCACCGAAACCAGTTTGGTCTGCCAATGATCCATCTGCACCGGTAATACCGCTACATGTCGATCCTGTACTGAGCGAAACAATATAAGTGTCACTAGTCGCTAGATTAACATTGTCTAAATTAATTAATCCACCATTTTCAGTGTTACTGCCATTATTAAAGAACTGAATGCTATATCCAGATAAATTAACAGTAGCTCCAGTGCCATTATAAATTTCTATATACGTTAACCCCCCAGTATTAGCATCTGTGACCTCAGAGATAAAAAGGTCGGTTGGTGTTGTACCGCTTGATCCCTCACAAGATGATATTTCAGACTCTATTATGGTAAAAGGTGTTGTTCCTGGACACCCTAAATCATCAGTTATTTCTAAATTTCCTGTGCTTGCTCCAATAGGTACAGTAACTTCCATAATTGAAGCAGATATGTTATTCACAGTTGCTGGTAATCCATTAAATGAAGCAGTAGCAGTGCTTAAGTTTGTTCCAGTAATAGTAACTACAGTGCCAACTGGGCCAGAATTTGGCTCGGCACTTATTGCACTGGCAGCACATAATCCATTACCAGTTACTGAAAAGGTATATGGATCCTCATCACTATCGTTAGACCTAATCTCTATAACTACAGTTCTAGCTCCAGTAGCTGTTGGGCTGAATTCGATATCAAAAAGACTAAAATCTAATGCTGCAATAGGAGAAGATGGTGAAGAACTGATTGAAAAATCCCCAACATCACCACTAAACACTGAAACACTAGAAATGGTTAAATTTTGAGTCCCACCAAAGTTTTCAATTCTGAAGGTATTAGTACTTGTACCTCCAATTGTAACACTGCCAAAATCAGTACCATCAAAAGCGGCAGGCGTGGTATCTCCATTTGATATATCCGGAAAATTAGCAGTAGTACCCTCTAGGTTAATTTCTGGACCAACAGGGGTGCAAGGGGATATTAATGAATTTATTCCAGGTGAGCCTCCATTGATGACTTCCCAATAGTTAGAGCTCGTAACTGCATTACCCAAAGAGGTATCAACCACATGTAATGAATTACCATCACCATCAGCACCATCAGTTTCATCATAAGTGACTTCATCTATAGTTGTAGTGCCATCTGTAGCTATTAAACTAATATTGGCTGTTGTATTTATTAAGTTGTTAGTATCATTTGTAAAAGCATCAATACCATAATCGGGAGTAAAAGGACAATCATTATTATAGGTTCCATCACCATTACTTCCAAGTGAAATTGTAAAACAATTACCATCTGCTAAATCAGCTCCTGTTGTTGGAAAAGTAAAAACCACTCCACCTTGATAATTTATGGTATAATTATTAAGAATTTGAGTGCTACCTGATACGTTACATATTTCTATCCATTCGTCATCTGTACCAGAAGAGTTGTACATGATTTCAGTAATGACAACATCAGCAATCGGCTGGTCATTTATAATGAGCGTTCCATTATTATTAGTAGTATCCCAAAAATTACCTACATTATCCGACTGAATACCACCATAACTAAAGTCGCTACCATTTAATCTAAATCGGCTCGCATAATAATAAGTTCCAGAAGGTAAGGATGAACCAATCTCAGCTACATATTGATCGTTTTGAATACCATTAGCATCAGAATTATAGGTTGCCGCAACCCATGTCCAGCCTGTGGCTTGCCACGGTTCGTGATTGATCCCAACAGTTGTATACCCAATCCATGCTTCTAAGTTTGCACCTTGACCAGCGGAATCTGTCACACTTGGCTCATAAGCTTGAGCATATACATTGTGAATATCACCTGCGGTAATAGTAGCGGTCTTAGGGAAATCAACATTACAAAAGTCAACTTGATCAGGATCTACGTTTAATTGTACAGAGTCATTATTCCAAATTCCACCAGTACCACCATAAACATAACCACAACCGTTTAATTCGAAACGGCTGGCGTAATAATAAGTTCCAGGAGTGCTTATTGCTGCGCCTAAATCAATCTGGTATTCGTCGTTATTACCACCAATATTATTATAGTTTGCAGGTATCCATGTCCATCCAGCTGAATTTGGATTGTTGTTTGTTGTATTATAACCTATCCAGGCATCAATGCCAATACCTTGGCTAAAGGGTGTATCTGTAACGCCTGGTTCGTAAACTTGAGCATAGATATCTAGATTATCACCTACAGTAATGGTTTGTGGAGTATTTGGGAATTGAATATTAGCAAAATCTACAGCGTCTATGCAAGAAGAGGCCGTAATTGATACATCATCAATTGTTAGATTTTCACTTATTTTATTGTATGTCCAACGAATGTATCTAGAACTACTACTTAAGGTAAAATTGTAAGTTGTGCAAGTTGTGGGAATAGAATTATGGTTGTTCACTAAAGACCATGTTGACCCATCACTGGATTCTTGAACCAATAAGGAACTTGTTGAACTACCTGATAATTTTAAATCATAAGTTAATTGGTCGGGTGCTGTGTTAAAAAAAACTTGGTAGAAATCTCCACTTGCGTCAAGTCTACCTCCATTATTAGTTGAACAAGCAAAAGAGGATGTGTAAGATCCAGCACCTGTATTTGTCCAACCTGTTGGACTACCAGCATTCCAAGTTGTTCTTGAAATAGGCAAGGTAGCTTGTCCATAACTAGACATAACAGCGCATAAGAACACCAATAAGATAGGGAAATAGTTTTTCTTCATAGGGATTAATTAACTAACTACAGTCTGCAAAGGTGTGCAAACAGCCTTGCAAATCAGTGCTTTGCAAGATAGAAAAATATTAATAAAAAGTTATATTTTCGTTGTATGATCCCTTCAAAAACCTATACCGTCGATGAAGCGCAAAAAGTCCTTGAAAACTATTGTGCATATCAAGAGCGTTGCCATAAAGATGTAAAGTCAAAACTAAAGGAAATGAAAATGATTCCAGAGGCAATTGACAATATTCTTGTGCACCTTATAGAACAAAAGTATCTCAATGAAGAGCGTTTTGCTAAGGCATTTGTGAGGGGCAAATTTAGAATCAAGAAGTGGGGTAAAAGCAGACTGGTGAGAGAACTTAAATTTCGAGAGATTTCTAAATATAGTATTGAAAGTGGGCTGAGTGAAATTAACCCAGAGGAATATTTAGAAGTTCTAGATGAGCTTGTTAAAAAACGAATTGCACAAGTTAAAGAGCCAGATCCTTATAAGAAAAAACGAAAGGTTGCAGACTATCTTCTCTATCGCGGTTGGGAGTCGCATTTGATCTATGAAAAATTAAATGCTTACCTGTAAAAAATCCCTATCATAAAGTGAAAAGTCGTTTTAGGGCTCTATTAATTTCTGTTATGACTTGTATTTTAAAAATATGACTGCATATTTCAATTCCATTTTCGTCATTAAATTAGACAAATCGATTTGTATTGGAGATGGCCTTTTCATTTTTCCAATCAATCCATTTTTGACCCCTAATTCTGCGCATTAAATTATCATAATTACGCATTAAGAATATATTATACATGGCTTTTCCTAAATTTTTCGGATTCCTAGCAATGGCTCTAAGACTCATTGAGAAGCCAGGCGTTAGATAACGCATGTAATGCCAGTAGCCTTCTGGCATGTAAAGCACTTCGCCATGATTTAGATCACAGACCCAACCTTTGGCATGTTTTAATGCTGGCCATTTTTCAAAATCAGGATTAGCAAAGTCAATATCTTCTCTGGTAATTAGTGAATGCGGAACTTTATATAAATACTTATTTTGCTTCTGGTCAAATAAGACACATTGTTTTTTACCTTCAAAATGAAAATGAAAGATATTGGCTAGGTCTATATCGTAATGCATGAAGGTATAGGAATCTCTGCCTCCAAAAAATAACATTGGTAACCCTTTCATTAATCTCAGTCCAAAATCTGGATATGTAAAATCCTTTTGTAACTGTGGTACTTCCTTTAAAATATTCCAAAGAAAAATTCTGAATTTGGTAGGTTCACGTTTCAGCAAATCAATGTAATCACTCATCTTCATGGTTGCATGAGCTTCATTAAAGCCGTCTTTGTAATCCACAGGTCTGTCATCGTAAAGAGGCACAGTCTTGTCTCCAGCAACCTCTTTCATATACTCCAAGTTCCACTTAGAGTAAGCAGGCCAATCCTCAATAAAACGCTCAATAACAACAGGTTTTTGAGCTTTGAAATACTGTTCTCTGAAATCTTTTTTCGTGATTGATTTAACACGAGGTATGTCTTGAAGATTTAATGGCAAAGTGTGTACAATTTATAATTACCAAAGTTATAAAACTAAGTTAACATTAAATTAATGTTAAGCCCTAATTTGTTATGTTTAAATTGAGATTGTTGCGATTAACCGTTACAGAATCTACACCTTGGTTATGATTATTTTAGCTTACAGAATTGCCATTTATCTGAAATCCTACTTGTATAAAATTCTCAGACCAACCTTCAGTTACATTAACGCTACTTAAAACGATATTTATTGTGTGATTATTGTTATTAATGTCTACTTCAGGGTCAAAGTCTAGTGCATATTCAAATTATAAGATATCGTTAAAAAACCAATTGAGTTCCTCCCATTTTTTCGCTTTAGCGTTTATGAAAAGTATTATTGTAGGCATCACCGCCAGTAATTTGAGTTTTGAGTATTTTGGTATTTAAGGTGGTTTTATCACGCAATATGTAATATAGGATTTCAGCCCATCAAAAATCATGTCCTCGTAAACTCCCTATCCCGTAGTTTTCTAAATCATCTAATTACGCATGTTCAGTTATTAGCATATTTCTATACTTATAATTATTATTGAAAAGTAATCAGAGTTGTAATGTTTCTCCCTTTCTGGTAACACTAATAATTTAGAGTTACTATACTGGTAATAGTCAATTTAATAAGCAGGTCCAATTCAGATTTTGGTGTATTATTTAGTTGAGTTTATTGTTGCATTATAATGATTCAATTAAATTTTATGACCACAAAGTTAAATAGTGCTTAGCTCATAGCTTTAAGACGCAGCGCACATTATCTCTTACCTTATGCAGGCTAATTAATTTATATTTGAAGGAGATATTGCAATTGATATGAATAGGTTTAAGGTGTTTCTCCGAGATAAAAATAAAAAGAGTGTTTTCAGAATTATAAAAGAAGTTTTGATTCTTACTTATAAAAAAAAGGAAATTCCGTTTTATTATTTCAAATATTTATATAGACGTGGTGTAACAAATTATCTAGACTATTTGAGTTTAAAAGAGCAAAGAACATTGCAAACACATCCTAAATTACATAGGCAAGATTTAGTTACTATTTTAGATAATAAGTTGGAGTTTGCGTTATTGGCTAAAGGATCTAATATCAAAGTGCCAGAAGTAATTTCATACAATTTAAAGTCTAAGTTTTATTTCGATTCTGAGATTTCTGAGATTTTTGAATTAGACGAATTAATTTGTTTTTATGAAGAGAGATTTATTGCGTCTAAATTAGATTCACTTTTTATGCGGCCTATTGATGGAAATAGTGGAGTAGGCTGCTTTAAGCTATATAAGGACAAGGTTCAACAGCAACTCTCAAATTTTGGAGAAACTATTTTAAAGTCAAATTATATTGCAAGTGAGGTTATAAAACAACACTCTGATATAGATCGTATTCATCCAAATTGCATTAATACTTTAAGGTTAGTGACATTAATAAAAGAGGACGAGACTACTGAAATAATAAGTGCATTCATGCGGTTTGGTGTAGGTAATAGTGATGTAGATAATGCTTCCTCTGGTGGTTTTTTTGCAGGGATTAATATAAATGAAGGGACTTTAAAGAAAAAGGGTCACTTCTTACCACAATTTGGTGGTGCTGAAATTTATGTGCATCCTGACAGTGGTTTTCCGTTACAGGGATTTAAAATTCCATATTATAAAGAAGCCTGTGAAGCTGTATTAGGAGCAGTTAAGGTTATTCCTGATAGACTAATTGGTTGGGATGTTGCAATAAGTATTGACGGACCTCTGATTATTGAGGCTAATTCTCAACCTCACATGCAAATGAGTAATATTGCACATGGCGGGATGTTAAAAAACAAAGCAGTGAGAGATGTTTTGAAAAAATTATCCTAACGTAGCGCTTTAGCCTTTTCTTTAGCCTCTTCATTTCGCTCAATTTTATGCTCAGGGCGAGACCATTTTGGTTTTTCACCTAAGGCCTGGAATTTCGAATCTTCAGCCTCAACAGTTTCTGGTTGCATCTTTTTGATGAATGGCTTTTGAGGATTTAATCCAAGAAGTTTAAACATTTCCATGTCCTCATTAACATCAGGATTTGGTGTTGTTAAGAGTTTGTCTCCAGCAAAAATAGAGTTGGCTCCTGCAAAGAAGCACATGGCTTGTCCTTCTCTAGTCATTTGTGTTCGTCCAGCAGACAATCGTACTTGAGTTTCTGGTAAAACAATGCGTGTGGTTGCCACCATACGTACCATATCCCAAATGGAAACAGGTTTTTGATCTTCTAAGGGAGTTCCTTCAACAGCCACTAAAGCATTGATGGGTACAGATTCTGGTTGTGGGTTTAAAGTGGTAAGGGCAACAAGCATTCCTGCTCTGTCTTCTTCTTTTTCACCCATGCCAATTATGCCACCAGAGCATACGGTGACATTGGTTTTACGAACATTATCTATAGTTTCGAGTCGATCTTCAAATCCTCGCGTAGAAATAACTTCTTTATAGTATTCTTCCGAAGAATCTAAATTATGATTGTAGGCATACAATCCAGCTTCTGCTAATCGTTTAGCCTGATTTTCAGTAACCATTCCTAGCGTACAACACACCTCCATATCCAGTTTATTGATGGTGCGCACCATCTCTAAAACTTGATCGAATTCTGGACCATCTTTAACATTTCTCCATGCGGCACCCATGCATACTCTAGAACTACCTGATGATTTAGCTCGTAAAGCTTGCGCCTTAACTTGCTGAACACTCATGAGATCATTCCCTTCTATATCTGTGTGATAACGCGCTGCTTGAGGGCAATATCCGCAATCTTCTGGACAGCCACCCGTTTTTATGGATAATAAAGTTGATACCTGAACGGTATTTGGGTCATGATGTTTTCTGTGAATGGTAGCTGCTTCGTAAAGCAGTTCCATCAAAGGTTTATTGTAGATATCTAGTATTTCTTCTTTGGTCCAGTTGTGTCTTACTTCGCTCATTGGGATTGATGTCTTGTTGAACAAAAATAGTTATAACCATTTAGATTCTCGTTCTGTTGCATCTAAAATATCAACATTTAATAAAGAAGCCAACTCATGCGCTTTTTTAAAGTCGTCTTCTATATCGTAAGTCACATAAACTTCAATTTTTTGATTGGTATCATAGAATAAATTGAGTTTAATAATGTTATTTTTTACATTAGCTTCAGCGCTCCTTTCTCTGATGGTCGTTGTCTCTGTGGTTTTGAAAACTGACACGTATTCTATGTTTGGTAGAGGTCCCCATTTACCAAAATTTAATCCTAAGAAGGATTTAATCGTTCTGTAAGATCTGTTAGTGAAATTGAATTCTGATCCTTCAACCAGCAAAAAGAAAACACCCATTCCAATAATTACAAATCCTTTTAACGTTGTGAAAATTGATACAATACCAACAATTAGAGCAAGAACCCCAAGAATAAGCTTCCAAATTGGAAGTTTCTTTTTAAAAATGAAGGTTTTCATAAAATGAAATTATTTAGACAATATAATCGATACTGCGTTACCACCAAACCCAACGGCATTAACCATAATTTTTGAAATCTTTCCTGGTTGCGATTGCTCCAAGTAAGGAATATCAATAAATTTTTGATGGTTAAGCATAAGTATGGCCATTTCTATGCTAAGCATTCCGGAAGCTCCAAGGCTATGACCAACTTGTAGTTTATTAGTAGTTAAAGCAGGAATTTTGTTACAAAAAATCGTTTGTATCGCTCTAAATTCGGCTAAATCTCCTTTAATTGTTCCTGGTGTATGCGTTACTATAATATCAATTTCTTCAGGCTTAATAGCTCCTAAAGCCATTTTTATAGACTTTTGAAAACATTCCGCATCCGCTGAGAGTGATGCATTATGCTCTAGGAGTTCCGTACCATAACCATAACCTTCAATAACCGCAAGTGCATGATCTTTTTTGCCTTGTTCTAAACAAGCTGTGGCAGCAGCTTCACTTAGAATCATAGTGTTCTCAGTTTTTTCAAAATCCAACGCCCTACATGGGAATTCACTCTTCGTTCTTGCATATATTTTTAAGGCTTTCATTTGTGCAATGGTAAAGGGTGTTAACGGAGCTTCGCTACCACCAACTAAGAATTTATCGCACATATTTGAATTAAGCCAAGCGATACCATTTAGCATAGCATGTAATGCGGTAGAACAGGTTATAGAATGAGATATTTCTGGGCCGTTACTCTGTAAATCGTGTGCAATCCAGGATGAAATATTTCCGAGTGTAGTGGTTGGAGAACTGAGTGTATCTGCTCTATTCGTATCTAAAAACTGTTCGAAATAAGTTTCAAATAATCCTGTCGCTCCTCGAGAAGATCCTATGTTAATACCAAAATTATCTTCAGGTGTCCAATTGGCTTGTTTTACAGCTTGTCGTGCACAGAAAATCCCAAATAATACAGAATCATCAAGTTGTTTGTACTTAGAGTTTGATTGTCTAAGTTTTTCAATTTCCTCTTTTGCATCTGATGTCAGTTGAGCGACCAGATTGTTATTTTGCTCTGAAAAAAAATGAGTTTTTGAGAGGTAGTTATTCCAAATACTATTGTGCGAATATCCTAATGGAGATATCGATGAAATAGCAGTTATAGAAATGGGTTGCGTCAATGGATTCGTCTTTTAAACAAAAGTAGTTCTTCTTGAATTGTAACAAAAGCATATAATTAATAACTTATATTTAAATTACAGATTAAATCCTTTTAGAATGCGAGAATCATATGGAAGAACAAAGACAAAAAAGTTGGTTCGCTAGAAATTGGGGCTGGGTAATAGGCGGAGGTTGTTTAACCTTAATTGTGTTATTTATTATGGGTATTGGCACCTTGTTTTTTGGAGTCACTAAAATGTTTAGTTCCTCAGAGCCCTACCAACATGCTATGGAATCTGCTATTAATAATGAAGCCGTAACTGCTAGCCTAGGTGAACCTTTAGAAACTGATGGTATGATGAATGGGAGTATTAATTTGAGTGGTGATGATGGTGATGCGGATTTTAAAATTCCTATTAAAGGACCAAAGGGTTCAGCTAGAATAGTGGTAAAGGCCATTAAGGACTATGGTGAGTGGGAATATTCTAAACTTTACGTACAATTTCAAGGCGATAATGAGTCTATTAATCTCCTAGAATCTGAAACCGAGGAATTATCAAACGATTTCTAAAGAATCCTCTATAATTTTATACACAGAATCAAGTTCATCTTCAGATATAATGAAAGGTGGTTGAATGTAAATGGTATTGCCTAATGGACGAAGAAACACACCATTTTTCATAAAGAACGCCAACAGTTTATCGCGTAAATCTCCGTAACGTTGTGCCGTTGTATTAAGGTCGATAGCCAATATTACTCCAATACTTCTCGTAGATTTAACTTTTGGATGGTTCTGTATTCTTGATTCAAAGGCTTTATGCGCATTTGATATTCTAGTAATGTTCTTTTGAATAGTATCAGATTGAAGTAATTCAATACCTGCAATTGCAGCAGCACATGCAATTGAATTAGCAGAGTAGGTGTGACAATGCATAAAACCTGTGGCTATAGATTCTCCTAAGAAGGCTTTATAAATTGTTTCAGTACAGGAGGTAATAGCCATTGGAACTTGGCCTGCTGTTAATGCCTTGCTTAAACAGATGATGTCTGGTTTAGTTCTAATATGGTCTGAGGCAAAATATCTTCCCGTCTTTCCAAAGCCCGTCATTACTTCATCTGCGATGGTTAATATGTCATTAGACTTAAAGCAATTTAAAATTTCATTTAACCCCTTACTATCATGAATTTTCATTCCTGCAGCACCTTGGACTAAGGGTTCATAAATAAAACCAGCAATTAAATCACTATCAATTATAGTTTGAATTTCATTTAAAATAGCTTCTGTATTGGTGCCATCAGGTACAGGAATTCGATGAATAGTCATTAAAAAGTCTTCAAATGGACCATTGTATACAGATAGGCCAGACACTGACATGGCTCCAAAAGTGTCACCATGAAAACCATTTTCAAAAGCAATAAAAGACGAACGCTTTTCTCCTTTGTTGAAATAGTATTGTAAAGCCATTTTAATAGCTGCTTCAACAGCCGTAGATCCATTATCATTAAAGAAAATTCTGTTTTGATTATCAGGTAGAATTTCAATGAGTTTTTCGGATAGTTCTATGGCAGGTTCATGAGTGAAATCACTAAACATTATCTGGTCTAATGATTGCATTTGTTCTGAAACACGCTTCGTTATAAAATCGTTTGAATGTCCGTACATACATGTGTACCAAGACGAAATTGCATCGATATATGAATTTCCATCCTCATCAAATAAATGACAGCCTTTAGCCTTAACGATTGCTAAACTATCAGGATGGGTTTGATGCTGCTTTAAAGGGTGCCAAAGATGTTTTTTATCGCGTGATTTTAAACTCATAAATTCTCTTTAAACTTTGCTGCATATTCTCTTACGACGTTCTGATCAAAATAAGGCTCATCATTTATTCTACCGATAACTTTAACTCCAGTCATTTTTTCAATAATAGATTCTGTCGATGGATGTTCATCACCACTATAAATTACTGCTACATCAAATCCTTTTTCTTTAAGGGTATTAATGGTGAGAAGGCTATGATTAATACTGCCTAAATAGTGTCGAGATACAACCACAACTTTGTCCTTTTTATCTATGAGGTCCAATATGGTGTCCTTTTCGTTTAGAGGTACTAACAAGCCACCAGCACCTTCAATTACCAAATGGTTTTTGGTCTTTGGGCGCGTAATAGATTTTACGTCTATAGTTAAATTATCTATTTCTGCTGCTCCATGAGGACTCATGGGAGTATTTAAAGCATAGCTATTTGGGTGAAATTTAGATTTAGGATTAGTTACTAAACGTTCAACTTTATGCGTGTCGCTATTATGTAAATCACCAGCTTGCACAGGTTTAAAATAATCAGCTTCTAAAGCCTCAACTAAAATGGCTGAAGCAATCGTTTTTCCGACATCTGTAGATATTCCAGTTATAAAATAAGTACTCATTTTATGGGAAATTCAGTTTTACAATCTTCACATTTGTATTGATAGCGTGTACTAAAAGGCAAAGTGCCAGATAAGAAGCCAATTAAGAAGAAAAATAATGATTTAAAACTATTGATAGTAGAATACATTTCTACATGATGGCTTCCACAATAAGGACATACAATAGCCTCTCCTGCATCATTAATGGAATATTTCTTTATTGAACTTAAAATAGATCTTGCTTTTGAAGCATCTTTAGCCAAAACTTTGAGCTTTACACCTCCAATAGCATTTGAAACTAGCGGATCTGTATCTATAGTAATATTATCTCTTAAAAACACCTCAATACCATCAGATTCTAAACGACCTTTTACAATCTGAGCTTCCGATGAATACTGGTATCTAGCTATGGTTACAAATGTATCACTCATGAATTTACAAAGGTAGCAATCAAGCTTAAGACTTCCGATATTTCTTCCTGAGAATTGTAGCTGTGTAGGCAAAGTCGAAGACGTTCTTTTTCTTTTGGTACCGTTGGTGATAAAATAGGTTTTACATCAAACCCTTTGTCCTTAAGTTGAAGAGATAGTTGCTTTACCTTATCATTGCCGGATATAATACAACCATGGATAGCAGAAGTACTTTTAATAAATGCATCACTTAGTTTAAGACGTTCTATTTCTTTATTGAAGAATAAAATGTTTTGATGTAACTCTTCTACATTCTTAGAGTTTTCAAGAGCTTCATAAGCGGATTTAATTGTAGCAAGTTCATGCGGACTTAAGGCTGTAGTATATATAAATGGCCTTGAAAAATTTATTAAATAGTCAATTAAGTCTTTCGAGCCTAGAATTGCAGCGCCATGACATCCTAAGGCTTTTCCAAAGGTAATAACTCTAGCAAAGATTGATCCACTTACAAGACCTTGTCCAAACACACCAATAGCATGGGCTTCATCAATAATAAGATGGACGTTGTAAGATTCGCTAAGTTGAATTAGTCGATTTAAATCTGGTGTATCTCCGTCCATTGAGAACACAGATTCGGTGATAACGTATATGTCATTCTCACTAGAGAGCTCTCGACTACGCTCGAGGTGAGAGGCAAGATCTTCTAAATCGTTATGCTTGAATTTATAACCTTTAGCATTGCTCATTTGTATGCCATCTCGTATAGACGCATGGCATAATTCGTCATAGATAATAAGGTCTCCACGTTGAGGTACACAGGACAATAAACCTAGATTTGCATTATAGCCTGAATTAAATACTAGGGCAGCTTCACTTTGATGGTAGTTACAAATCTGAGTTTCTACGGAACTATATAAAGTATTATTTCCTGATAGTAGACGCGAACCTGTACTTCCGTTTTGAATGCTATTATTATCAATTAGGTAATCGTGGGTACGTTTAAAAATAGATTCAGATTTAGAAAAACCGAGATAGTCATTAGATGAAAAATCAATCAAGTTGTTGGGTTCACCTAATTGTCTAAAGGAGTTACTAGTTTTTCGGTTTTCTAGTTTTTTATGGAGCTTTTTTGGTAGCATTGGTCAAAGATACGAAGTGTAGTATGACTAAAAAATTATTGTTTTTCAATAATTTTTATATATTTGTTATTGTTAAACAATAATTAATTTATGATAATGAATAATAACATCTTTAATTTTAAATACTTGATTAGGTTTTCCAATTGGTTTTTTCTTTGTTTGTCTATCCTATTGCTAATCCTCTTTATATATAACTCGATTTAGCTTTAGGTGATGATACTGGCTCATTAAGTGACAATTATAATTATGGTGAAAACTTTTCAGTAATTGAATTTCAAATTAAATCTATAGTGAGGCTTTTATTTTTGAGTTTTTATTTCTTTTTAGTTTCCAAAATGTTCAGAACGATAAATGTGGATACATTATTTTCTATTCGAGTTGTTAAGCTTTTAAGATTATTTGGATTTTTAAATTTCGTTCCATTCCTATTTGCTCTTTTTACAAATCTGATAAGTTATTTTGAAAGTTGGTTTTTTATAGATGCATTAATTGGGAATTTAGCATATGTAACAGCAGGCATTCTATCACTCTTTATGGCAAAAGTCTTCAGCGAAGGCTATAAACTAAAACAAG
>NZ_JABSST010000080.1 GCF_013213975.1 Winogradskyella sp. | reverse complement strand
AAAGACGAACTGAATTGGTTCGGAATTTATGAATAAAAAACTATTGCCAACAACGTGTATAATTAATTGCGGCTGAATTTCCTCTCGGAAATTCAATCTTATTAATTATCTTTCGGTTACGGCGGTAAAATCTTGCTGATTTTTCCCGCAACTAATCATACACAAAACCGACAAGCGTAACAGATATTTCCAGTAATTATTTTTCAAAATCTTTTCAATACAAGTATTCTAGTATTTAATTACATTTGCACTCGCAAAAACAATACTAAATGAAAGCTGGAATTGTAGGATTACCAAACGTCGGGAAATCAACCTTATTTAACTGTTTATCTAATGCCAAAGCGCAAAGTGCAAACTTTCCGTTTTGTACCATAGAACCTAATATTGGTGTGGTCAATGTGCCAGATTCAAGATTGGCCAAATTAGAAGAACTAGTAAATCCAGAAAAGGTGATTCCTGCAACGGTAGAAATCGTTGATATTGCGGGTTTGGTAAAAGGAGCAAGTAAAGGAGAAGGTTTGGGTAATCAGTTCTTAGCAAATATTAGAGAAACCGATGCCATTCTGCATGTGTTGCGTTGTTTTGATAATGACAATATTGTTCACGTTGATGGTTCTGTAGATCCTATTAGAGATAAGGAAACTATTGACATGGAGCTTCAGCTTAAAGATTTAGAAACCACTGAGAAAAAGCTAGATAAAGTTAAACGTGCGGCTAAAACTGGTAATAAAGAAGCCCAAGCCGAGGAAGCTGTATTACTTAAAATAAAAGAAGGTTTGGAGTCTGGGAGTTCTGTCCGTGCTTTAGACTTCTCAGATGAAGCTTATGCCGATTATGTTAAGCCATTGCAATTTATTACAGACAAGCCAGTCATGTACGTATGTAACGTAGATGAAGGTGCTGCAACTACTGGAAATGCATACGTAGAAGAGGTGAGAGCAGCTGTTAAAAATGAAGATGCTGAGGTATTGGTATTAGCGGTTGGTACAGAAGCGGATATTAATGAATTAGAAGACTACGAAGAGCGCCAAATGTTCTTAGAAGATATTGGTTTAGATGAGCCAGGATCGGCAAAACTAATTAGAGCGGCTTACACGCTCTTAAATCAGCAAACCTATTTTACAGCTGGACAAAAAGAAGTTCGTGCTTGGACCGTAAGCGTTGGTGCAACGGCACCACAAGCAGCAGGAGTGATCCATACCGATTTTGAAAAAGGCTTTATTAGAGCTGAGGTGATTGCTTACAACGATTATGTGTCGTTTGGTAGTGAAGCTAAGGTAAAGGAAGCTGGTAAAATGCGCGTTGAAGGGAAGGCTTACATCGTTAAGGATGGTGATGTCATGCATTTCTTATTTAACGTCTAAATTCCATTTTTACAAAGGTCATTGTGACACTTTTTATTTTTTGGGGTCTTATACTCTAAACTAACTCCATGCCACAAATCATTGTAAAGACGGAAATAGATGCCAACATTGATACTTGTTTTGATTTGGCACGCGATGTGGGCTTCTACTACAATACTTTAGAAAAATCTACTGAAATTCCTATAGGTGGAAAGACCACAGGTCTTATGGAAGCAGGTGACTATGTCACTTGGGAAACCAATCACCTGAGTCTCATGCAACACCTTACCCTTAAAGTTACCGAGTTTGAAAAACCCATTCTCTTTGTAGACGAAATGGTATGTGGTGAATTTAAGACCTACAGACACGAGCACATTTTTGAAGTTGAGAACGATAAAACCATCATGACTGACAAGTTTCAGTTTCAGTCGCCTTATGGTATCCTCGGGAAATTGGTGGATTGGGTCTTTTTAAAGCGTCATTTCAAAAAGCTTATTGTTACACGTAACAAGGCTCTAAGATTGCAAGCGGAAACTATGATGCAGGATTAGACATCCTATTTTTCAAGAAGATTTATTTGTAGCTATTTCAGGAAGTAGTAGTTTCACCTCGTGAAATTAAAATCAACCTTAATTTACGGCGTTTTACTTGGTATTCTAGGTATCGTACTGTTTTCGTCTAAAGCCGTTATGGTAAAGCTGGCTTATAATTACAATATCGATGTCTTGAGTATGCTATTTTTACGTATGCTGTTTGCGTTTCCGTTTTATGTGGTTATTGCTTACTATTACCGTAATGAAGCTAAAGAAGATACGACGCGTAACGATTTGGTTTGGCTCGTCTTTTTTGGGGTTATAGGCTATTACCTTGCGAGTTATTTCGATTTTGTTGGGCTCACTTATATCAAGGCGAGTTTAGAGCGTATCATACTATTCATTTACCCAACTATCGTTTTGCTGTTTAATAAATGGTTTTTAAAACGGCACATTACCAACAATCAAAAGCTCGCTATTCTAATTACTTATGTTGGCATCCTCGTTACTTTTGGTAGTGAAGTGCAACTCTCAGGAAATCATGCCTATTTAGGCGGCTTCTTTGTGCTACTTAGTGCTATTACCTATGCATCGTATTTGGTAGGTAGTGGTTGGCTGATACCTAAATTTGGCGTCATGCGTTTCACGGCTTACGCCATGTTAGTCTCTTGTCTGTGTGTATTTGTGCATTATGGCCTGTTCTCTCGTGTAGATATTTACAACTATCCTTGGCAAGTCTATGTGCTTGGATTAGGTATAGCAGTTTTTGCAACTGTGATTCCGTCATTTCTGGTGTCTATATCCATTAAGATGATCAGTTCTTCTAATTTTGCAGTGATTGCTGGTATTGGTCCAATTTCAACAATTATCCTTGCGGTTTTGTTTTTAGATGAGCGTTTAACCTTGGTACAAATCTTAGGAACTATTGTTGTGATTTTTGGGATTTTATTGGTTTCAAAAAGCAAATCTTAATAAGCTTTCAGGTCTTTATTGGTAGGTATTTACAGAATATTGAGGTTCTCAACAATATTCCTAATGTATTGTTAATTACTTTAGTGAAACTGTGTTTCATTTTTTAAGGTATAGTCTTATATTAGCCTTCTATCAAAAATTTTGTCCTAATTTATTTCTATGGCTGAACAGTCTAACTATACTGAAGATAATATACGCTCACTCGATTGGAAAGAACACATCAGAATGCGGCCTGGTATGTATATCGGAAAATTGGGAGATGGATCATCTCCAGATGATGGTATTTACATTCTTCTAAAAGAGGTTCTCGATAACTCTATTGATGAGTTTGTAATGGGAGCTGGTAAGACTATAGAGATTTCAATTCAAGGCGAACGCGTTATTGTACGCGACTATGGTCGTGGTATTCCGCTTGGTAAGGTTGTAGACGTTGTGTCTAAGATGAATACTGGTGGTAAGTACGATTCTAAAGCCTTTAAAAAGTCTGTAGGTTTAAATGGTGTTGGTACCAAAGCGGTGAATGCTTTATCGACTTATTTTAGAGTAGAGTCGACTAGAGATGGAAAATCAGCTTCTGCAGAATTTGAATTAGGGGAATTAAAGGATCAAGAATTTTTAGATGACACCTCACGTAGAAAAGGAACCAAGGTTACCTTTGTGCCAGATAATAACATCTTTAAAAACTATAAGTATCGTAATGAGTATGTGGTTAAGATGCTTAAAAACTACGTGTATCTTAACCCTGGATTGACAATTGTCTTTAATGGTGAAAAGTACTTTAGCGAGAATGGTTTAAAGGATTTATTGTCTGAAAATATAAATGATAGCGATTTACTATATCCAATCATTCACTTAAGAGGCGATGATATTGAAGTAGCCATTACGCACAGTAAAATCCAGTATAGTGAAGAATACCACTCTTTTGTTAATGGACAGAATACCACGCAAGGTGGTACGCATTTAGCAGCTTTTAGAGAATCTTTGGTAAGAACGGTTAGAGAATTCTACGGCAAGAACTACGATGCGTCAGATATTAGAAAATCCGTAGTGGCAGCGATTGCCATTAAAGTGATGGAACCCGTTTTTGAAAGTCAGACCAAGACAAAGTTAGGTTCTACAGATATGGGAGGTGATTTACCAACGGTAAGAACTTATATCAATGACTTTATAAAAACCTATCTCGATAATTTCTTACATAAAAATCCAGATACCGCTGAGAAGATTCAGCGTAAAATTTTACAGGCAGAACGTGAGCGTAAGGAATTATCAGGTATTAGAAAGCTGGCAAAAGAACGCGCTAAGAAGGCCAGTCTTCACAATAAAAAATTACGCGATTGTCGTATTCACTTTGGTGATACTAAAAAAGATGGGTATTTAGATACCACACTGTTTATCACAGAAGGAGATTCGGCATCAGGAAGTATTACAAAGTCCAGAGACGTTAATACCCAAGCGGTATTTAGTTTAAAGGGAAAGCCTTTAAATTCTTATGGCTTAAGTAAGAAGATTGTTTATGAGAATGAGGAATTTAATCTTTTACAAGCAGCTCTAAATATTGAAGAGAGTATAGAAGACTTGCGATATAACAATATTGTAATTGCAACAGATGCCGATGTAGATGGTATGCACATTCGCTTATTGTTAATTACTTTCTTTTTACAATTCTTTCCAGAGGTAATTAAAGAAGGGCATCTATACATTTTGCAGACACCACTGTTTAGAGTTAGGAATAAAAAAGAAACTATTTATTGTTACTCGGACGAAGAACGTCGCAATGCGATTGAAAAATTAAAACCAAAACCAGAGATAACACGATTTAAAGGTTTGGGTGAGATTTCACCAGATGAATTTCAACACTTTATTGGTGAGGATATGCGCTTAGATCCTGTAATGTTAGATAAGGACATGTCTATTGAGGAGCTCTTGTCTTTCTATATGGGTAAAAATACACCATCGCGCCAAGAATTCATTATCGAAAACCTTAAGGTAGAACTTGATATAGTTGAGGATAACGTATGAGAATAGACAATAGAAAAGTAAAAAATACTGTTGTTTCTATCTATTTTATACTCATTGTATTCGGAATCTTGTTAGCAACTGTATTTAAATCCTTTGAGTTTTTAACGGAAAGTACCTTCTTTGTTTTTTTTGGGTTATTTGTTGCATTGGTATTGCTTCATTCCATTGCTGGGTATTTTGAGTATGACAGTGATGGCGCCAAAATAATCGTACTTTACAAAGGGCTTATTCTTACTGAATACGTTAATTACAGGGAGAAAAAAATTGAAATATCAAGAAAGGACCTGGTAGGGTTTAAGATTAATAATTATATCCTTTGTAAATCGCTAGTGATTCTTCACAGAACTTACAACGATATAAAAGTTAAAGAGCGCTTTAATGTTACGCTGGTTAATTCAAAGAAGCTTACATATGTGAAGCAATCACTGAGTAAAACCATAAAACAAAACAGAAAACTTATAGAAAAAGCTTAGATGGAAGAAGAACATGAAGATATAATAAACGATGACACTGCTGGTCAGGAGACCATAACCAAGGTTACAGGTATGTACAAGGATTGGTTCTTGGATTATGCCTCGTATGTAATCTTAGAACGTGCTGTACCAGCCATCGAAGATGGTTTTAAGCCTGTGCAGCGTCGTATTATGCATTCCATGAAGGATTTGGATGATGGTCGTTATAACAAGGTGGCTAATATTGTTGGTCATACCATGCAGTACCATCCGCATGGTGATGCTAGTATTGCAGATGCTATGGTGCAGATTGGTCAGAAAGATTTGTTGATTGACACCCAAGGGAACTGGGGAAATATCCTTACTGGAGACCGAGCTGCTGCCTCACGTTACATTGAAGCACGACTATCTAAGTTTGCCTTAGATGTCGTTTATAATCCTAAAATTACAGAATGGCAAGCCTCTTACGATGGTAGACGCAAGGAGCCTATTAATTTGCCGGTAATGTTCCCTTTACTATTGGCTCAAGGTGGAGAAGGTATTGCTGTAGGTTTATCAACTAAGATATTACCTCATAACTTTATTGAATTAATTGATGCTTCCATAAAGCATTTAAAAGGGAAACGATTTACCATATTGCCTGATTTCCCTACTGCTGGGATAGCGGATATTACCAACTATAATGATGGTATGCGCGGAGGAAAGGTTAGAGTAAGAGCCAAAATTTCACAACGCGATAAAAATACTTTGGCGATTACTCAGATTCCTTTCGGGACTACCACATCGTCACTAATTGATTCTATATTAAAAGCCAATGATAAAGGTAAAATTAAGATTAAACGTATCGAAGATAATACGGCTGCTGAGGTTGAGATCTTAATACACTTGCCTTCAGGTTTATCGCCAGATAAAACCATCGATGCTTTGTATGCATTTACGAATTGCGAGACATCAATTTCACCTTTAGGTTGTGTTATTGAAGATAACAAGCCGTTTTTTGTTGGTGTTTCTGAAATGCTACGACGCTCTACTGATAATACAGTTCAATTATTAAAGCAAGAGTTAGAGATTAAGCTCGGTGAGTTTGAAGAACAGTGGCATTTTGCGTCTTTGGAGCGCATCTTTATTGAGAATCGTATCTATCGTGACATTGAAGAGGAAGAGACTTGGGAAGGTGTTATAAAAGCTATTGATAAAGGGCTTCAACCGCATATTAAGCATTTAAAGCGTGCCGTTATCGAAGCTGATATTGTACGTTTAACTGAAATACGAATTAAGCGTATCTCTAAGTTTGATATTGATAAAGCGCAACAGAAGATTGATGCCTTAGAAGATCAAATTGCAGAGGTAAAGCATAATTTGGAACATCTCATTGATTACGCTATTGCTTATTTCGAAAGGCTTAAGAAGGATTATGGTGAAGGAAAAGAGCGTAAAACAGAATTAAGAGTTTTTGAAGATGTAGATGCGACAAAGGTTGTAATAAGAAATACAAAGCTCTACGTTAATAGAGAAGAAGGCTTTATTGGTACATCCTTGCGACGCGATGAGTATGTTTGCGATTGTAGTGATATAGATGATATTATTGTATTTACCAAAGAAGGTAAGATGATGATTACCAAAGTCGACTCTAAGACCTTTATTGGTAAGAATATCATCCATGTTGCGGTCTTTAAGAAAAAGGACAAGCGTACAATCTACAATATGATTTACCGTGATGGTAAAGGCGGATCGTCTTATGTGAAACGCTTTGCGGTTACGAGTATCACTAGAGATCGTGAGTACGACCTAACAAATGGTAACAAAGGCTCTGTTATATGGTATTTCTCTGCGAATCCTAATGGTGAGGCAGAAGTGGTTACTGTTTTATTACGACAAGTTGGAAGCATTAAAAAATTGAAGTGGGATCTTGATTTTGCTGATATCCTTATAAAAGGACGCTCGTCTAAAGGGAATTTGGTTACCAAGTATTCTGTTAAGCGTGTTGAGCTTAAAGAAAAAGGGGTGTCTACCTTAAAGCCGCGTAAGATTTGGTTTGATGATGCTGTGCAGCGACTTAACGTTGATGAAAGGGGGCAACTGATTGGTGAATTTAGAGGTGAAGACCGATTACTTGTGATCACCCAATCCGGAATTGTCAAAACTATTATTCCAGAATTGACCACGCATTTTGATAGCGATATGATTGTGTTAGAAAAATGGATTCCTAAAAAACCGATTTCTGCAATTTACTACGATGGTGAAAAAGAACGGTATTATGTAAAGCGTTTTTTAATAGAACAAGAGGGTAAAGAAGAATCTTTCATTTCGAGTCATCCAGATTCTCAATTAGAAATTGTATCCACTGATTGGAGGCCAATGGCAGATGTAGAATTTACTAAAGAACGCGGAAAAGACCGAAAACCAAACATGCAAGTTGATCTTGAACAATTTATTTCAGTTAAGGGTGTTAATGCTCTTGGAAATCAATTAACTAGAGAAAAAATAAATCAAATTAATTTAATGGATCCGTTGCCATTTGAGACGCCAGAAGAAGTTCATGCTGATGAGTTAGAAGTTGTGGGCGAAGAGACAGTTTCTGTTGACCTTGATGTTAATCCTGCTGCACCAGAGATTTCAAAACCAAGTTCTGATGCTACTCCAGAAAACAATGAATCTGACGATGCTCAAGATCCTGATGTTAATGATCAGGGACAGGCTACACTGTTTTAAGTGTGTGAATAGTGTATTAAAAAAAAGGTGGAAATACTAAATTACGCTTATTTTTAGTTTTAAAGTTAAAAACACAACAAATAAAGAAAATGCAATAGCAAAGTAAAGATATCCTTTAAGGATAGCTATTACTGAATTTTCGAAAAACTCGTTATGTGATAAGTGTGCTCTTTCTTTTATTAGCATAAAGTCTATTAGAATTAAAAAGGCTAGTCCTAAGAATTGCATAGTTGGATTATGGTTAGTTAATTTTCTTATGGGATTGGAAAAACCAATCTTTACAGCAATTGAAATCATTAAAGCGATACTCCTTAATACGAGGGTGCGATTTGTGTAAGGGTGTAAGTTCTTAGTTATGTCAATAGTGGTTGATATGGATTCAACTTAGAAAATAAAGCCTATGATTAATACTTGCGCGGTGGCTTGAGGTAAGTACCTAATATCTATGGGTTTAAACCCTTCTTCGTCGTGAGATGGAGTTTTAACTTTTTCTCTAATTTCCTTAGTGTTTTTGTAGTTCAAAAATAGGCTGCCAAAGCATAAAATTAAAGTCAGTCAATATGTAGCAATTTTGATCCAGTCTGCTGTATGAGTTAAAAGACTCACTTAGGGTCAATAAAAACCATTCATAAAACAGGAGTGTAATGCGTTTGTTATAGTTAATACTAAACCTATATTGGTCGCTTTATGTCTTTGATGTTGTTCTGTAAGTTTATTAGCAGCTATGGATGCGAAAACAATATTATCAATAGCAATATACTTTCTAGAAACGTCTTGGTCAGTAACGCTGTGAAAGCATCAGATGTTAATAAAAGTTTAGCTTTGTTCTTAGTTTACC
The DNA here is from genome assembly GCF_013213975.1 of Winogradskyella sp. Classification (GTDB taxonomy): domain Bacteria; phylum Bacteroidota; class Bacteroidia; order Flavobacteriales; family Flavobacteriaceae; genus Winogradskyella. The sequence goes on along the minus strand of NZ_JABSST010000080.1, from coordinate 5,771 downwards.
TTATAAGCAACCCCTCTTTCTGCTCTTTCGGGTTTGTTAGATTTTTTTACAGCAAGCTTATATTCAAAGGTGTAAGATTTATCACTTTCAGTTGATAAGATTTTCATATGAATGTCATCCTTCTCGGCATTTGTTTTAGGATTGATGGTTTTAAGAATGAATTCACAGTCATTAATCCAGCGCACTGATGACGAATCGATTTTACCTTCATAAAAATTAATATTTAAAGAATCGGTTCGGATAAAACGAGCGGTTTTAGTGACTCCGTCAATGGTGTAGTTAAATGTAAACTCTCCTGTTTTAAAATCTGTGCAATTGCGCTCTACCTCATAGCATCCTAATAATGCGAAAGCTAATAAAAGCAAATAAATGTGTTTCATATCTAATTTTATACAAAGATAAATATTAGAGTCATTGGTTAGGGGAGGTAAGACTTGAAAGTACCATCTTTATAAAAAATTACAATTTTATCAATTTCTGAATTGGATTGAGGCACGGATTGGTATAGATTATTTTTAGGTTGTCCTAAATTTGAATCTGGAGTGTCTGAAATAGAAGCAGGGGTGTTTGGAAAGTTTCCTTTTCCATTAATTAGCCAATAGAGTTCAACTTCAGGATAGGAGTGTAATATCTTCATTACAAAATCCAAACTTGGTTTATTTCTACCTGATAAAATGTGTGAGATGCTTGAGCGTTGCACGCCAATTTTCTCAGCAAAACTTGATGCTGTTTCATCGTAAAAATCAATGACTTTTTGAAGTCGTTTTGTGAAATCAACCGAGTTTATCATTGTAAACTATTAATTTAATCTAATAATGCTACAAATGTAAACTATAGTATTGAGAAATGCTATTATTTAAATTAAAACAAGGGTATTTAATTAAATATATAGTTTTAATTATATACTTTAAGATACTAATAATTAAACTTTTAAAAATAAATATTTGTTCTATTTGATTATTCTCTAGCGCTTTATTTTTATTTGGTGGTTATAGTTGTCGTTTTTGTAAACATTTGTAACAATTTATACGGTACAGGTTGTTTACATTTGTAAAACACTAAATGATTACATTTGTAATCGATTAAAATTTAATCATGCTTTTAGAACAGCTTAACAGCCTTTATTCTTTATTAAAATCCCCTAACATTTTTGGGCGATATGTTACGAATTCAGATATTAAAAAGTGCTTCGTTCATTATCCAAAGTCACTTATTTCTGTAATTGGAAATTCTGAAGAAGGTCGATCCATCTATAGAGTAAAAATTGGTACAGGTGCAAAAAGGGTTTTATTATGGTCTCAGATGCATGGTAATGAATCTACAACAACCAAAGCCCTTATAGACTGCATAAATCTATTTCTAACCAATAATGTCTTGCCAAATACAATTTTAAGTAAATGCACCTTACTTATAATTCCAATATTGAATCCGGATGGCGCAGAGCGTTATACGAGATTGAATGTTAATAAGATTGATTTAAATAGAGATGCAAAGGATTTATCACAATCTGAAAGTAGAGTTTTGCGTAAGGTTTATGATGATTTCACACCAGATTTTTGTTTTAACCTTCATGGTCAACGAACCATATATAATGTAGGCGATACAAATAAATCATCGATTTTATCATTTTTATCGCCATCTCAGGATGTTGAAAGAACGATAACGTGGAATAGAAAACTTGCTATGAAAGTTATTAGCGAGCTTAATACCACACTGCAAGCAGAGATTCCAGGATGCATAGCCCGCTATGCTGACACTTTTAATATAAATTGTGTGGGTGATATGTTTCAATCCTTAGATACACCAACATTATTATATGAAGCTGGGCATTATCCAAACGATTACAGTAGGGAAGAGGTGAGGCGACTTATGTTCTTGGCAATAATAAAAGCCTTATTAGTTATTTCTGATGAAATTGATGCATCTTCTTACAAAGACTATTTTAAAATTCCAGAAAATAACAAGAAGTTTTATGATGTCATTATTAGAAATGCTAGATTGGAACTATATTCGAAGACCATTTTAGACATTGGAATTTTGTATCGTGAAGAACTAAAAAACAAAGAAATAGAATTTATTCCAGTCATAGAATCCATAGCGAAATTGGATGGTAATTTTGGTCATCGCGAAATTGATGCAAAAGGAGGATTGGTTATTGCGACAGAAAATTCTGATATAAAAGTTACTAACGAAATCGATTTCGTATTCATAAATAATGAAAAAATCTCACTAAAATCTTAAGATTCGTCGATTTATATGCATATTTCTTAAATTAAATACTTTAATTTTGCATATAATTTAATAAAATCGATTTATGGCAAAGTTTAAATTAGACGAAATAGACCACCAAATTTTGGATATGCTTATTGATAATACGCGTATCCCATTTACCGATATTGCAAAAAAATTACTTATTTCTGCAGGAACTGTTCACGTTCGTGTAAAGAAAATGGAGGAGGCGGGAATTATCAAAGGATCTTCATTAACCTTAGATTATAAAAAATTAGGTTACTCTTTTATAGCGTATGTGGGTGTTTTTCTTCAAAATACATCACAGACGAAATTTGTTTTGGAGCGTATTACTGAAATACCTTATGTAACGGTTGCCCATATTACTACAGGAAAGTTCAACATCTTTTGTAAGATAAGAGCTAAGGATACAATGCATGCAAAAGATATTATTTTTCAACTAGACGACATCGACGGTGTATACAGAACCGAAACAATGATTTCATTAGAAGAAAGTATTAACGATAAAAAGCGTTTAATGCACACTATCTTTAATGAGCTGTAATCATTAAATAATAAATTATATTAGCCCTTAATTGTAAATTAAGGGCTTTTTTATTTTAAAACGTTTTATACTAAATGATATCAGACCGACTAAGTAGTTCAGAATTTAATCCATATTACAAAGGGTACATTAATAATGCCGCAGATGAAGACATTGTAAAAGGTTTAAGACAAAATATTGTAAAATGTGTAGAGTTTTATGGCAACATCCATGACGAAAAGCATGATTACGCCTATGCGGAAGGAAAATGGACAGTAAAAGAAGTTTTATTACATGTTATAGATACAGAGCGCATTTTTGCTTATAGAGCCTTACGAATTTCTAGAAATGATGCAACACCAATGGCTGGATTTGAACAAGATGATTATGTTCTTAATTCGGATACAACTAAGCGTTCATTAGAAAGCTTGATTGGAGAATATAAAACAGTCCGAGCAGCATCAATTTCGCTTTTTGAAAGTATTAGTCAAGACAATTTAATGAATATTGGTACAGCGAGTAATTCCCCGATATCAGTAAGGGCAATAGGTTATATTTTGACAGGTCATGAAAATCATCATAACCGAATTTTAGAAGAACGCTACCTTTAATTTAAATTGAGGCTATTGTAGTAAGCAAATGCTTCAATAATAGTCTCATTACTCACTTCACAATCTATCTTAGGTTGACCTATGGCTTCTAATAAAACAAATTTAACAACTCCATAGCTATTTTTTTTGTCGTGCTTTAAGAAGCGGATGATTACTTCTTGATCGTCTTGAGGGATAATAACTTTAGAAAAGGTTTTTAAAATGCCACTCGAAATTTCAGTTAGGTCTTCATTGCTCAAGCCTAATTGTTTATGAGATATATAACTTTCTAATATCATACCTATGGCAATTGCCTCTCCATGAAGTAATGGAGTTTTATCAGCATTTCCCAAAAAGTAACTTTCAATAGCATGACCTAGAGTGTGACCAAAATTCAATATTTTTCTTAAGCCTGATTCTTTAGGGTCTTCGGTTACGACCTTGTTTTTTATGACTATTGAATCATATATTAGACCATCTAAATCAGATAGTTTTAAATTTTCAAAATTGATAAGGCTTTGCCAGTACGATTTAGCATAAATTAAGCCATGCTTTAGCATTTCTGCATAACCTGAAACCATATGGTTAGAAGGTAAGGTCTCAAGAAATGAGGTGTCCACAAGGACCATACTACCTTCACTGATAACACCTACCTGATTTTTTAAAACTCCTAAATCTACACCAGTTTTTCCGCCAACAGAGGCATCTACCATTGCTAACAATGAAGTTGGTACATTAATGTAGTCTATTCCTCTCATGTAAGTACTTGCAACAAAGCCCCCTAGATCAGTGACAACACCACCACCTAGATTAATTAAAAGACTTTTACGATCTGCATGATATTCTGAAAGTGCTTCCCAAACACCTGTACAAATATCTATGGTCTTATGGTCTTCACCTTCAGGTATTTCCATAACTTCAACCACAATATCACCTGATTCTAATTTTGCTAAAAACTTAGGTAAACAAAGATCGTGTGTATTGGTGTCTACAAGAATAAAAATACTTGAAGGATTTGTTGATTTAATGTAGGTGTTCAGCTCAGTGTAAACCACCTCATTAAAGTGTATAATTGCATTTTTTGTAGTTATAGAAGTCATATTCGTAAAATGGCCAAATTTTGTAATCAAAAATACTTCCTTTTTAGAGAAAAAAGTATCCTGGGGATTAAATATATTTGCAATATAATTTGAAAAAATGATTGATAAATCTCTTTTTGAAAATACCCAAACGGCATTTTCACTTAAATCTGACTCGGAGCTAGAGCGGGCCTACTTCCTTTTTAAAATGATTTCGTCACAACCTCTTGTAAGAATAGGAACGGCAGCAACAAATTTTGCTTTAAAAGCAAACTTGCCTGTTGAGGGATTGATCAGATCTACAGTTTTTGATCACTTCTGTGGTGGGGGTAATGAGGAAGACTGCTTACCTGTAATTGAAAAGCTTTACAATAAAGGGGTGAGTTCTGTGCTAGATTATTCGGTGGAAGGCAAGGAAACTGAAGAGCAATTTGACAATGCCTTAGAAAAAACGATTAAGATTCTTCAGTTCTGCGAGGAAAAGGATGAAATGCCTATTATAGTTTTTAAGCCAACTGGATTTGGAAGATTTCTTTTATATCAAAAAAAGACAGAAGGAGAGGCGCTTACAGTGAATGAGCAAAAAGAATGGGATAGGGTTGTAGAACGCTTTAATGAAGTCTGCAAGCTAGCTAAGGAAAAAGACGTTGAAGTTTTAATTGATGGTGAAGAAAGTTGGATGCAAGATGCTGCGGACGAATTAGTCGAAGCGATGATGCGCAAGTATAATACGGAGAAGGCCATTGTTTATAACACCTTACAATGCTATCGTTGGGATAGAATAGATTATCTTAAATCATTACATGGACGTGCTAAACGTGATGGTTTTAAGATTGGGATGAAAATTGTACGTGGTGCTTACATGGAAAAGGAACGAGCTAGAGCAGAGTCAAAGGGATATAAATCACCAATTTGTATGGATAAGCAAGCATCTGATGATAATTTTGATACAGCCTTAGCATATATTCTCAATAATCTGGGTGATATCTCAATTTTTATTGGTACACATAATGAACAGAGTTGTTATCTGGCGATGGAAATGATGAAGCGTCTCAATATCGCAAAGGAGAATAATAATGTTTGGTTCGGACAATTATACGGTATGAGTGATCATATCAGTTTTAATTTAGCTTCAAAAGGTTATAATGTTGCCAAGTATGTGCCTTTTGGTCCAGTAAAAGATGTTATGCCTTATCTTATTAGACGAGCGGAAGAAAATACTTCTGTAGCCGGTCAAACCAGTCGGGAATTATCTTTGCTTAAAACGGAGATAAATCGCCGTAAACTATAATGCCCTATCATTTTTGATAAGGCATTACTAGAAAGTTA
>NZ_JABSST010000008.1:29533-55279 GCF_013213975.1 Winogradskyella sp. | reverse complement strand
TGAATAGCCTCTCGATTATCATTATTATACTTATCATTGGATGGTACTGTAATTCGTTCCTTAACAAACCGAGTTCCATTGTGATCTAATACAATACCACTGTTATTATAAGAAAAGGTATCTTTAAAAAATCCATTTTTCTTTAAATACAATATACTATTTCCATAATCAACAAATAAGTTAAACCGTTTTAATATTTCGCCCCCAACACTACCATTTCGCTTTTCATAAATTTTATCCAAATCAATATATGCTGAATCTGGAAAGGCAACATTTACATCTCGTAACTCGAAATTACTCAATCCAAACTTTTGAACTTTGGATCGTTTACCATATACTGATCCACTGAGTCCCTTACCTAAATAATCTATAACGTATAAATTATTATTTGGTCATCTTCAAAAAGCCATAAAGCATCACTGCTACCTGTACCAATGAGTAACTTAACGTCATGCATTTGATCCTACAATTGAACCGTTGAATTTAAATAAGGCTTTTTATTATCAACATCTAGCGGAATTGTCACCCATTTCTTATGAGTCTTAGCCTTAAATGTTTCTGGATTATGTAGTCTTATATACCGTGAGTTATAGTTTATCTCAACCACAAAGTCCTTGAAAACATCGCAACCAATAATCCCATGTACATACACTCCAAGTCTTGGTGTAAAATTTATATCCTGATCGAGGATGACATACAATTCTTGATGTCTATATATTGCCTCACCTATTTTAAAATTATTGTTCCTCGATCGCAAGGCCCTAATTCGTCCTTCCGCACCTAGACCATGCAGAAAAAAGGTTTTAGTATTGTTTAAATCCAAAGCATCACTCTCAATCAGATTAAATAATATTGGTCTACTCATACCGCTATCTAGGACAAAAGATAATTTCACTCCATTGATTTCAACAGGGATAATCATTAGGTTACTTGTTAACTCGAATTTATTTTTTTGGCTTGCTTTCTTATTAAGCAAAAATCTTCCTTAAGCGTTAATAAAGTAACAACACAAAAGGAAAATTACAGCAATAAAATATCGTAACGGTCGCTTCAATAAGAGTGTGCTTTAACTGAAGTTACAAATCTTTATCATATGAGATATTTTAATCTTGATTTTTTACATAAACTTTAAGAATTTTCAGAACTTTGTGTTTTAAAAAACTAACGATGCCAAAAATTTCAAGCAAAGGCATAAAAATGCCAGAGTCACCAATTAGGAAATTGGTACCATTTGCAGAAGCCGCTGAGAAATCCGGAAAAACCGTTCACTATCTTAACATAGGACAGCCAGACATTAAAACCCCTCAAATTGCTTTAGATGCCGTAAAAAATATTGACTTAGATATTATTGCATATTCAAGATCTGAAGGTTCTGAATCTTATCGAAAGAAAATTGCCAATTATTATAAAAAGAATGGTATTTCTGTAACTCATGAAGATATCATTGTAACCACTGGTGGTAGTGAGGCATTATTATTTGCCTTTGGAAGTATTATGGACAAAGATGATGAGATCATTATTCCTGAACCATTTTATGCAAATTACAATGGATTTTCGACGTCATCTGGAGTTAAAGTTGTACCTGTAATTTCAAAAATTGAAAATAACTTTGCCTTACCACAAATAGAAGAATTTGAAAAATTAATAAGTCCAAAGACAAGAGCAATATTAATCTGTAACCCAGGAAACCCCACAGGATATTTGTATTCAAAAGAAGAAATACAAAAATTAGCATCCATCGTAAAAAAACACGATCTCTTTTTAATCGCTGATGAGGTATACAGAGAATTTGCTTATGATGGGACTTCTCATTATTCGATCTTACAAGAAGATAGCTTAATAGATAATGCTATTGTTATTGATTCTGTTTCTAAACGCTATAGCATGTGTGGTGCTCGTGTTGGATATTTGGTTTCTAAAAATAAAGATTTCATAAAAACCGCATTAAAGTTTGCACAAGCTAGATTAAGTCCACCCACATTAGCTCAAATTGCGACGGAGGCTGCCTTAGATACTCCACAAAGTTACTTTGACGATGTTATAGACGAATATGTAAATCGAAGAAATACGTTAATCACAGAATTACAAAAAATCCCTGGTGTTAAAGTTGCTAAACCTAATGGTGCTTTTTATTGTATAGTAGAATTACCAATTAAAAATTCAGATGATTTTGCGCGTTGGTTGTTAGAGTCTTTTGACTATGATAATAATACAGTCATGGTAGCGCCAGCTGCGGGATTTTACTCAACACCAGGTGTTGGCAAAAACCAAATTCGAATTGCATACGTATTAAATGAAGAAAGTCTTAAGACTGCTGTTAACGTTTTAGCGGAAGCTCTTAAAGTTTACAAAGATTAATGCTAATAGAAAAAAATGTTTCTTTAAAGCCTTACAATACCTTTGGTATAGACGCCAAAGCAAGAACTTACTGCAATATTTCAAATCTTGAAGGCTTAAAAGACATCTTAACACTGAAAAAGGATGATCCTTTATTTTTTTTAGGTGGAGGCAGTAATATGTTACTCACAAAAGACATTGAAGCCTTAGTACTTCATTTAAATCTTCGAGGCATTGAGATTGTACATGAAACCAGTAACAAAGTCCAAATTAAGGCAATGGCTGGGGAGAACTGGCATGAATTTGTTTTGTGGTGCTTGGAAAGAAATTTTGGAGGTGTAGAAAATATGTCGTTAATACCAGGTAATATTGGTGCGGCTCCCATTCAAAATATTGGTGCTTATGGTGTAGAGTTAAAAGATGTTTTTGTGAGTTGCAATGCCATTGACATATATTCTGGAGATATAAAGACCTTTTATAAATCTGATTGTAAGTTTGATTATCGCGAATCTATTTTTAAGCAAGACTTAAAAGGTAAATTTATAATTATAAGTGTTGTTCTAGAACTTACAAAATCAAATCATGAGTTGCATATGGATTATGGTGCCATAAAACAGCAGCTTGAAGCGTCTAAAATATCAACTCCTACCATTCAAGATATTTCCAATGCTGTTATTGCAATTAGACAAAGTAAATTGCCCGATCCAAAGGAAATTGGTAATAGTGGAAGTTTTTTTAAAAATCCTGTAATTACATCTAACGAATTTGAAAAGCTTAAAGAAAATTTCCCTGAAGTTCCATCGTATAAAGTATCAGAAAATACTATAAAAGTACCTGCAGGATGGTTAATTGAGAAAGCAGGGTTTAAAGGAAAGCGATTTGGTGATTATGGTGTTCACAATAAACAAGCCTTAGTGTTAGTTAACTACAATAATGCAAAAGGTCAGGACATTTATGAGCTAGCCCAACTTATACAGAAAACGGTAAAACGGATTTTTAATATAACTATTGACACTGAAGTTAATATCATTTAAAAACAAAAACCACAGGAATTATGTGACTCTTGAATAAGAATAATCTTTAAAATGCTATTAATCAATCTATTTTTCGGAAAATTATTCTTTAAAAATGTGCCATTAACCTTGTTAGGCCTAATTAACTATATTTACGTTTTATATATCAATTCGGACATCCTGAAAACCAAATAATTAGATTTTAATATTTTGAGTGTATCACCAACAGAGAAAAAAATAATTGATTTATTAGCTAAAAGAGACAAGAGAGCCCTCAATTTACTTTATGAGAACTACTCTAATAGTCTTTATGGAGTTATACTTAAAATTACAATCAACGAAGAAATCGCTGAAGATGCCTTACAAGAAACTTTTATTAAAGTTTGGAAAAATGCACACAAGTATGATTCGAGTAAAGCTAAATTATTTACCTGGTTATTCAGAATCGCACGAAATACCGCTATTGACAAATTAAGAAGTTTTAATAATCGATATCAGAAAGAAGTCCAAATTGATACTTCTAACGTATATATCCTACCAACAAGTGATTTAAACCAAGATGTTATGGATATTAAAGAACATGTTGGTCGACTTGAAAAAAAATATCAAATTGTACTCGACGCCTTGTTTTTTCAAGGCATGACGCAACAGGAAGCTAGCGACGAATTAGATATTCCGCTGGGAACCATCAAGTCGAGACTAAAAATAGGATTACGTGAACTTAAAAAGGTTTACGATCCTTAAAATAGATGAATATGGAAAAAAAATTACATCGTTTTTTAGAATCTAACTTACTTAATAAGTACTTAGTTGGTGATACTTCTGTTGAGGAAACTCAAGAAGTTGAACGCTATATTAAGAACTTTCCTGAAGTCGCTACGGCGTACGAAAAACTTCAGCATAATTTGGAACTTATTGCAAAAGTAGGAGCAGTTGACGTGCCAAACAATATGCTTTCAAACATACTTGATGCTTTAGATGAATCCAATGAAACTAAAGTTATTCATTTAGTACAAAATAGTAAGACTCCTTGGTATAGTATTGCAGCAAGTGCTGCTGCAGTATTATTTGCTATCTCTACATTATTCTTATATCAAAAAAATCAACTTTTATTGGACGAAAACAATATTGTTGTTGATGAAATTTTTGATTTGAGAAGTGACATCCAGAATAACAATGCAAAATTAGACAAACTTTCTAGAGAGTTTAATAAGTTAAATAACCCCGATGCACGTAAATATGTAATGAGTGGTAATGACAGAGCAAAGGATTTAAAAACGGTTGCCTACATCAATCCCGTTGAAAAAACTACAATGATTGATGTGATTTCCTTACCACAACTACCAAAAGATCAGCATTATCAAATTTGGGCAGAATTACAAGATAGAATGGTTAATTTAGGTATCTTAGATGAAACGGAACGAGAGCTAAGACCAATTCCATATATGGAAGATGCATTAGCCTTAAGTATAAAAATTGGAACAGATGGCAATGAAAAAGTTACCAATGATAATTCAGTTGCTGAGATTTCCTTGAAAGACAAATAAGAAAATATTACAACCCAAAAAAGGCACGGATAACCGTGCCTTTTTTTTATGAAATAAAGTTGAAAACTATTCTTTTTCAAACATCGATTTATGAATTAATCCACCAACAATTGCACCAGCTATTGGTGCTACCCAAAAAATCCAAACCTGCGATAAATAGGCACCATCAGCAAATAGTGCCTGACTTAATGATCTTGCAGGGTTAACAGAAGTATTAGATATTGGAATACTTATAAGATGAATTAAAGTTAAGGCCAATCCAATAGCAATCGGTGCAAAGCCTTTAGGAGCGCTAACGTTAGTACTTCCTAAAATTACTAACAAGAAAAATGCAGTTAACACAATTTCTGCAATAATAACAGCAGTCATACTATATCCACCAGGCGATAATTCGCCATACCCGTTCGAAGCGAAACCACCAACCGTTTCAAAACCTGATTGACCTGAAATAATTAGATATAATACACCAGCAGCTGCAATGGCACCTACCACTTGAGCTACGATGTATCCAATTAGATCTCTAGCCTCAAATTTACCACCAGCCCAAAGACCTAAGGATACAGCTGGATTAAAATGACCACCTGAAATATGACCTACAGCATAAGCCATTGTTTGTATTGTTAAAACAAAGGCCAATACTACAACGAATCAAATACCTAAATCTGGAAATCCAGCAGCAAAAATAGCACTATCACAGCAGCCAAAAACAAGCCAAAACGTTCCGAAAAATTCCGCAAATAATTTCTTCATAATTGAAAATAAATTAGTTAGTTAATAAATATTTAAAATAATGTGACACAAGAATTACAGATTAGGTCACAATCACAAAAGGGGGATAAATAAATGTAAAACCATTATCTTTGTACTAAATATAATGATTTAAATGAAATTATTACTCCTTACACTTGGATTGTTAGCAATAGGCGTTGCGGGAATAGCCATTAAACTATGGGCCAAAAAGGATGGAGAATTTGCCGGAACATGTGCAAGTCAAAATCCTATGCTAAATAGAGAAGGTGAAGCCTGCGGATTTTGTGGTAAAACTCCAGACCAATTTAAAGATTGCAACGAACCTCAACACTCATAGGGTTTAATGAGCCTATCAACAATCCTTTTTATTGTTTTTGGAGTTATTGTTTTTATTCAGATTTTATATTATCTGATTTTTCTTTTTTCCTTTTCAGCTGTTAGACCTGATTCTAAATCAAAAAAACACATCCCGGTTTCTGTAATTATTTGTGCAAAAAATGAAGCCGAAAATTTAGAAAAGAATCTCCCTTATGTTCTAAATCAAGAGTATTCAAACTACGAAGTGGTTTTGATTAATGATGGATCATCAGATCAGACTCTTAAGATTATGAAACAATTTGAAGCAAAATATGATGTTATAAAAATTGTTGATGTGCGAACAAACGAAGCTTTTTGGGGAAATAAAAAATATGCACTCACATTAGGTATTAAAGCCTCTAAAAACGACTTTTTAGTCTTTACAGATGCCGATTGTAGACCAAATTCTAGTCTATGGCTACAACATATGAGTAGTAAATTTTCCAATGAAAAAGCCGTTGTATTAGGTTATGGCGCCTATGAAAAAAAAAGATCTTCAATTTTAAATCTATTAATCCGATTCGAAACTATACTTACAGCATTACAATACTTTTCTTATGCTAAACTAGGAATACCTTATATGGGAGTAGGCAGAAATATGGCCTATACAAAAGAACTATTTTTTAACAATAATGGTTTTAATGGTCATATGTCAGTCAAATCAGGTGATGATGACTTATTCATTAATGAAGTTGCAGATAAAAATAACGTAGCCTTATGTTTTGTTAAGGACAGTTTTACCATATCTACCCCAGAAGAGTCATTAAAGGATTGGATAAGGCAAAAGCGAAGGCATGTAAGCACATCACGATTATATAAATTACAACATAAACTACTTCTTAGCTTGTTTTATTTTTCGCAGTTAACCTTTTGGATACTTGGGATATTACTATTAATAATTGCTTACAATTGGATCTGGGTAGTAAGTTTAATTGCATTACGTTTCACAGTTCAATTATTAAGTTTTACACTTGCTGCAAAAAAATTAGATGATCTTGGTCTAGTATATTTTGCTCCAGTTTTAGAATTATTTTTAATTACTACACAATTAAGTATCTTTAGTGCTAATCTTATGGCAACACCAAAACATTGGAAATAAAAAACGCGATTAGTAAAGCTAAAAAAAACGACCAGATTGCGTTCAACTTCCTTCTTGACACCTTTTGGAATGATGTTTATGCCTTTCAATTAAGGCGTACACAGAATGAAAATGATGCTGAGGATATAACCATCCAAACCTTTTCTAAGGCCTTTGATAAAATCAACACTTACAATGATGATTACAAGTTTAACACTTGGCTTATAACCATTTCAAAAAATATTCATATTGATTTAGTTAGGAAACAGAAAAAGTCTATTCAGAACACATCTAAAGATAATGACGAGAATTTTCTAGATATTATTGATGATTCACCTTCACCTGAGGACAAAATTATAACTGAACAAAATTTGGCTAAACTTTTAAGAGATATAAAAAAATTGAAGCCACATTACCAAGAAGTGATTAATCTTAGGTTTTTTCAGGAATTGAGTTATAAAGAAATATCTACAGAATTAAATGAGCCTATCAATAATGTTAAGGTAAAACTACTACGTGCTAAAAAACTATTAGCCGAAATTATTACAAGAACATAATGTTTTCTTTTTTAAAAAAATTAGGGCCTGGTTTGCTTTTTGCCGGTGCTGCAATCGGTGTATCCCACTTGGTACAGTCCACAAGAGCAGGTGCCGACTTTGGACTTGGGTTGTTATGGGCTTTACTTTTGGTAAATTTATTTAAATATCCGTTTTTTCAATTTGGACCTCGTTATGCCGCAGCTACAGGAGAAAGTCTTTTAGAAGGTTACTACAAACTAGGTAAAGGAATTCTCATAGCTTATTTCATATTAAGTATAGCAACCATGTTCACAATTCAAACGGCTGTGACTATTGTAACAGCAGGTTTAGCTAACTCTTTATTTGGAGATGTGAGCATTCTCAATTTTGGAATTGAAACTATATCTAGTGTAGAAATCTGGACAATAATTATATTATTAATTTGCTTGTTTATCCTTTTTTTAGGAAAATATAGAACCTTAGATAAACTTATTAAAGTTATAATAATTACGCTTACTATAAGCACGCTTTTAGCTGTTAGTTTTGCTTATACAGAATTTACATTACCATTATCGATTGTACAGATTTTTCCTGAAAATACCACTGAAATAGCATTTTTAATCGCCTTTATGGGCTGGATGCCAGCTCCTTTAGATATTTCTGTATGGCATTCTATATGGGCCGTAGAAAAGAAAAAAGATGAAGGGTTATTTACTCCAAAAGAAGCGCTTCTAGATTTTAATGTGGGTTATATAGGTGCAATCCTATTGGGTATTGCCTTTGTTTGTCTAGGTTACTTTGTCATGTTTCAATCTGGCGAAACATTTAGTAACAAAGCAGCTATTTTCTCAAATCAGCTTATAAATTTGTATACCAATAGTTTAGGGAATTGGGCTTATATAATAATTGGAATTGCAGGATTTACCACCATGTTCAGTACCACAATTACAACTTTGGACGCTTCACCTAGAGCTATGGCTAAAAGCCTAGATCTTCTAAGTAATAAAGTTTATAAAAACGGGTATTTACTTTGGATATTACTCCTAACTCTAGGAACCATTTTTATATTTTTTGCCTTAGCCTCAGAAATGGGACTTTTAGTTAAAATCGCGACGATTTTGTCCTTTATAACCGCACCGTTTTACGCTATTATTAACTATGTATTAATAACCAGTAAACACACTCCCGAAGAATGGAAACCAAACTCAAAAATTAGAGTGTTATCGTGGGCGGGAATTATATTTTTGCTTGGATTTAGCATATGGTACCTTACTATTCTTTAGCCTATTTTTAATTAATTACTTCGTATCTTTGTTTTTCGAAAAAGGAAATTAATGGAAACTAAAGTCGCTTCAAATATTTTGCCAGAACGCAAACCAAAATGGTTACGTGTAAAATTACCAACAGGTAAGAAGTATACTGAACTTAGAAGTCTTGTCGATAAATATAAACTCAATACCATTTGTACTTCTGGAAGCTGCCCCAATATGGGAGAATGTTGGGGAGAGGGAACAGCGACTTTTATGATCTTAGGAAATATATGCACGCGTTCTTGTGGTTTTTGTGGTGTAAAAACAGGACGTCCAGAAACCGTTGATTGGGATGAACCCGAAAAAGTAGCACGCTCTATAAAGATCATGCAAATAAAACATGCCGTATTAACTAGTGTGGATAGAGATGATCTTAAGGATATGGGAAGTATCATGTGGGCAGAAACCGTTAAAGCGGTTCGCAGAATGAATCTTGAAACCACCTTAGAGACTTTAATACCAGATTTTCAAGGTATTGAAAAGCATATTGATAGAATTATTGATGTTGCACCTGAGGTTGTATCACACAATATTGAAACCGTGCGACGATTAACTCGTGAAGTTCGTATTCAAGCAAAGTACGATCGTAGTATGGGAGTCTTAAAATATTTAAAACAACAAGGGCAAAGGAGAACTAAATCTGGAATTATGTTGGGTTTAGGTGAGACACGTGAGGAAGTGATTGCAACCTTACACGATTTAAGAGATAATGATGTGGATGTGGTTACGATAGGTCAATACTTGCAACCTAGCAAAAAACATTTGCCTGTTCAGCGTTTTATAAATCCAGATGAATTTGATGAATACAAAGCCATAGGTCTTGACCTTGGCTTTAGACACGTTGAAAGTAGCGCGCTTGTAAGATCATCTTACAAAGCGCAAAAACATATCAATTAATGATCAAGGTTGCTATAAATGGCTTCGGAAGAATTGGCCGGCGCGTATTTAGACTTGCTCTTCAGCATCCTAATATTAGAATTGTTGCAATTAACGACACAGCCGATGCTAAAACCTTAAGCCATCTTTTAAAATATGATAGTATTCATGGAGTATTGAACGAGGCTATTTCTTGGAATGAAAATCATATCATAGTTAACGGAATAGAAATTCCACTTTTCAATCATAAGCATCCTAAATCTATCGACTGGTCTTCTAACTCGCCAGATTATGTGATTGAAGCCACAGGAAAATTTAAATCTAAAATTGATTTAGACTATCATTTAGCCAATGGAGCTGCACAGGTTATTTTATCGGTTCCAGCAATCGATGATTCAATTAAAACCATTGTTCTTGGTGTAAACGATCAATTAATTGAAGGATCAGAGCAAATTATTTCCAATGCCTCCTGTACCACTAATAATGCCGCACCAATGATAGCATTAATTAAAGAACATTTTGGCATTAAGCAAGCCTATATAACAACAATTCATTCCTATACAACAGATCAAAGTCTTCATGATCAACCGCACAGAGATCTAAGACGAGCGCGTGCGGCTGGCCAATCTATAGTGCCGACTACCACAGGTGCTGCAAAAGCATTAACCAAAATATTTCCTGATTTATCAGATGTTATTGGCGGATGTGGTATTAGAGTTCCAGTGGCAAACGGTTCACTAACAGATATAACAATTAATATAGAACAAGACACCACCATAAAAGAGGTTAATGCGATTTTTAAGAAAGCCTCAGAAACATCTTTACAGGGTATTTTAGAATATACTGAAGATCCAATAGTATCCGTTGATATAGTTGGAAATACACATTCATGTATATTCGATGCACAAATGACATCGGTTATTGGTAATATGATAAAAATAGTAGGCTGGTACGATAATGAAACAGGCTACAGTTCAAGAATTTTAGATTTAATTTACAATTTATCGGACAAAAACACACTTTTATCGAATAAATAACTATATTTGTTATTATAAAGTGAGCTGAAATGTCCCGAATCAAATATCACATATTTGTTTTTTTAGCATGTTTTTGTACCCTGGTTTTCGCACAAATTGAAGGTGTTGAAGACACAGATTTACTCTCAATGCGCCTGCAGGAACGAATAATTCAAGCCAAACTTGAGAGTGACAGAGGAGATTATTATAATGCCTTAGATAATCTTGATAAGGCGAAAGCTATAGCCGAAAAAATTGACGATAACGTAAATTTAGGCTCAATTCACACTAAAATTGCAAGAGTAAGATATTTGGTTGGTGAGACTGACAAAGCAAATGTTTCTTTAAATACCGCTATTCAAATACAACGCGAAAATTTTGACTATCCAAACCTTGCAATAACTTATAATATTAAAGGTGTTATTCATAGCTCAAAAGGAACAAAAGAGGAATATGAAACAGCGCTTGGGTATTATAAATCATCTAAAAACTTATTTGAGCAAGAAGATTTAGAAGAATATATTTCCGAAGTTACACTAAATGAAGCCAAGGCATTAATTGCTCTGGAACGTTTTGGGGAGGCCAAATCTAAACTAGAAAGCACTATTATTATTGCGAAGAAGTATGAACAACAGCGCACATTAAGCAGCGCTATGATACAATCTGGCAAAGTTTCAAGCGCAATGGACAGTAATGATCTAGCTTTAAGACAAGTAGATGAAGGCTTAAGAATAGCTCAATCTTACAATATTATTGAAAATATCAATGAAGCTTATCTTACCTTAAGTGGTATACATAAAGCGAATGGAGATTATAAAAATTCTTATGACTTTATAACAAAACATTACCAGCTATCCGATTCAATTTTAGATATTAGAAGAGAAAGTCTTACACCTGGTATTACAAGTCAATCTATTAGTAAGTATAAGGACGCCGAAAACAAGGAACTCAAGCAACAAAATGTAGAACTTCATGCAGAAAGTAATTTTTCTCGAATCACAACAATATTAAGTATTGCGTTAATAACAATTCTATCCTTATTAACATTGTCATTATATAAGAACAACAATATAAGGTTAAGAACAAATAATATGCTTCATACAAAAAATGATGAACTCATCATTGCCAAGGAGAAAGCAGAATTAGCGTCTAAAACAAAAGCAAATTTTTTATCTACAGTAACTCATGAGCTTAGAACACCGTTATATGCCGTTACAGGATTAACTAATATGTTATTGGATGAAAACCCAAAAGAACACCAAATTCCACATTTAAAATCACTTAAATTTTCAGGAGATTATCTATTAACCTTTATCAATGACATACTTCAAATCAATAAGATTGAAGCTAATAAAGTTGAGTTAGATCCTGAAATATTCAACTTAAAAAATAAAATAGAGAATGTAATTTCTGCCTTAAGTAATTCTGCAAAAGATAATGGCACCAAATTACATTTCTACTATGACGATAATTTACCAGAAATTTATAATGGTGATCAATTAAAAATATCCCAAATCTTAATTAATCTACTCGGAAATGCTATTAAATTCACGAAAGATGGAGACATCTGGGTGAGAGCCTATAAAGTTAGTCACAAAGATGATCTTTATACTTTACGCTTCGAAATTGAAGATAATGGAATTGGTATTACAAAAGAAAAACAAGCCCATATGTTTGAGAGTTTCTCCCAAGGTTCTGTGCAGATTAACCGTAAATATGGTGGTACAGGTCTTGGACTTTCAATTGTAAAAGGACTTATCCAAATTCTAAAAGGAAAAATTTACTTGAAGAGTGAGCTCGGTAAAGGCACTACCTTCTTTTTTGAAATTCCTTTAGAGAAAACAGAAACCTTAGATACTCCAGCAGTAGAAGAAACTAAAGAAACAAATAAAATGGAAGATTTGGATTTAAGTGAAGTTAAAATCTTAGTCGTTGAAGACAACAAAATAAATCAAATGATTACAAAGAAAATCCTAAATAAAATGGGCCTTTATTGTGATGTAGTTGATAATGGTGAAGCGGCTGTTGAGCAAGTTAAAACTACAACATACAATGTTGTACTCATGGATATTCATATGCCAGGTATTAGCGGACTTGAAGCCACTAAAATTATCCGTACATTTGATAAAAAATTAGTCATCTTTGCACTTACTGCGGTAACTTTAGAAGATAAAATGCATGAATTTGGTGAGGCCGGATTTAATGATATTATTTCAAAGCCATTCAAACAAGAAGATTTCGAAGCAAAACTACACGATGTACTTTCTGGGAAAGAGGTTGTTTCTAGTTTCTTTTAGACCATAAAAGATGTCAAAGTCTTATTAAATTCTTCTTCTCTATCAATTTTAATTTCAATTGGAAGGTAGTACAGATCTAAACTTTCATTGTTCGAAAGCCTTACATAATCCTTTTCAGTGGTCACAATTAGACCTTTTTGAGATAAGACTTCAATATCGCTAGGTTTATAACTGTAATGATCTGGATACTCCATATGGTCAAACACTAAACCTTTATCATTTAAGAATTCTGTTAAGGGACTCGAATTTGCGATGCCGGTCACTAAAGTAAATTTTGGCAAAGCATGTATTGGCAATTGATTATCAACTGAGATCACGTTTGCAGCATAATCAATGTGACTAAAAAACAGTTGTTGTTGTGAACGTATTTTTAATTGCTCTTTAATAGCCTCTTTTTCCCGATGAGTAATACCATCAGGACATTTTGTTACCACAATAATATTTGCACGTTTTGCACCAGATCTTGGTTCTCTTAAATTTCCAGTTGGTAAAACAATATCATTAGAATAAAGATGATGATAAGCCGTCAGTAATATATTGAATCCAGCTCTTACTTTTCTATGCTGATACGCATCATCTAACAAAATGACTTCAGTTTTATCTTTAAGCGATAGTAATTGCTCAATACCGTTTTGGCGGTTACTATCAACCGCAACCTTAATATCTTGAAACTTTCTAAAAAATTGAAATGGCTCATCGCCAATCGTATCTGCAGTTGCAGACTCATCTGCAAGTATAAATCCTTCTGTTATACGTTTATAACCCCTACTGAGTGTTGCTATAGACTTATCATGAAATAATAACCGAATTAAGTACTCTATCATTGGTGTTTTACCCGTACCACCTGTACTAAGATTACCAACACAAATTATAGGAATATCATAGGCTTTTGAAGATTTAATACCGTTATCATATAACCAATTGCGCAGCCATGTAACCAAATAATAAATTGGCACAACAGGAAACAAAAGCGTTCTTATAAACTTCACACCACTAAAATATGTATTTTTGAAAGAAATTATATACTTATGACCGTTCAAGATGTAATTAATCAATTACAAGAATTAGCGCCATTGAGTTATGCTGAAGACTTTGATAATGTAGGACTTTTAGTTGGTGATAAATGTCAAGAAATCACAGGAATTCTTGTAACACTAGACACGCTTGAAGCAGTGGTTGAAGAAGCTATCAACAATGACTGTAACTTAATTGTAAGCTTCCATCCTATAATTTTTAAAGGTTTAAAAAAACTTACAGGTAAGACCTATGTAGAACGTGTTGTTATTAAGGCAATTCAAAACAACATTGCCATTTTTTCAATTCATACCGCATTAGACAATGCCTTTCAAGGGGTCAATTCTATAATCTGCGATCAGTTAGGATTAGTAAACAAGAACATATTAATACCAAGCTCTGGCACCCTGAAAAAACTACAAACCTATGTCCCAAAAAATAATGCTGAATCATTGCGAACTGCTTTATTTTCAGCGGGTGCTGGTAGTTTGGGTAATTATGATGCTTGCAGCTTCAATACGGACGGCATTGGCACATATAAAGGAAATGAATACGCTAATCCAAGCATTGGCAACAAAGGTGAACTACATTCTGAAAACGAAACAGCTATTTCAGTTGTTTTTGAAAAACATTTAGAGGTTAAAATACTGCAAGCGCTTCTTAGCAATCATCCTTATGAAGAGGTGGCTTTTGAAGTTGTCACTTTAGACAATACAAATCCTTACAGAGGGATGGGTATGGTAGGCGAACTTGAAACAGCGATGAATGAAAAGGAATGCCTTGAATTTATAAAGAGCAAAATGAAGGCATCAAGTGTGCGTCATTCCAATTTATTAAATAAGCCAATAAAGCGCATTGCGGTTCTTGGTGGATCTGGAAGTTTTGCTATTGGTGCTGCAAAAGCTTCAGGTGCAGATCTTTTGGTTACTGCAGACTTGAAATATCACGACTTTTTTAGTGCTGAAAACAGTATTATTTTGGCAGATATAGGTCATTATGAGAGTGAACAGTTCACAAAATCATTTTTAGTGGACTATCTCTCGAAAAAAATTACTAATTTTGCAGTCGTTTTATCAAAGACAAATACAAATCCGGTAAAGTATTTATAATTATGGCGAAAAAAGCTGAAGTTACTGTAGAAGAGCGTTTAAGAGCCTTGTATGATTTACAGTTAATTGACTCTCGTGTTGACGAAATAAGAAATGTTAGAGGCGAACTTCCTTTAGAAGTTAGAGATTTAGAGGATGAAGTTGAAGGACTGAATACGAGATTAGAAAAATTAAATGATAGCCTTGCCGTTATTGATGAAGAGATTAAAGGAAAGAAAAACTTAATCGAAGAAGCTAAAGCTTTAATCAAAAAGTATAGCGAGCAGCAGAATAACGTAAGAAATAACAGAGAATATAATTCATTAACAAAAGAAGTTGAATTTCAAGAATTGGAAATTCAATTGGCTGAAAAGCACATCAAAGAATTTAAGGCTCAAATAGAGCAAAAGAAAGAAGTTATTTCAGAGACTAAAGAGCGTTTAAAAGATCGTAAGGAGCACTTAAAGCACAAAAAAGGTGAACTTAATGAGATCTTAAAAGAAACTGAAAAGGAAGAAGAAGCACTTCTCGCTAAGTCTGATGATTTCCAGAAGAAAATTGACGAACGCCTTGTAAAAGCGTATTTAAGAATTAGAAATAATGTAAAGAATGGATTAGCAGTAGTACCAATTGAGCGTGGTGCATCTGGTGGATCATTCTTCACAATTCCTCCACAAGTACAAGTAGAAATTGCTTCTCGTAAAAAAGTAATTACAGATGAGCATAGTGGACGCATTCTTGTAGACGCTGTTTTAGCCGAGGAAGAAAAAGTAAAAATGGAAAAGTTATTTGCTAAGTTAAGTAAGTAATTATCCTTCAATAATATGTAAAAGCCTTCACAATTTGTGAGGGTTTTTTTTATTTAATAAAACTTTAAAGAATTTCATTTTAAGGAATTGTAACTTTGTACGTCTATTGAAAAAGAAAATATCAAATCATGAAAAAGTTACTTTATTTTTTAAGCATTAGCCTATTTTTTAGTTGCCAAAACCAAGCACAAGTTAGTCCTGAACAAAAGGCAATAATTGAGGCAGAGCCAGTAGTTGTAACATTAGAAAATGGAAAAGCCCGTGCTTATTTTGCCAGCGGTTGTTTTTGGTGTGTTGAAGCTATTTATGAAAGTGTAAATGGAGTTGATGAAGTTATTAGTGGATTCGCAGGTGGCCATACTGACGATATTACTTATGAGAAAAGTCACTCAGGAACAACAGGACACTCAGAAACTGTAGAGGTTATATATGACCCAAAAGTAGTGAGTTTTGCCACATTGGTTGATATATATTTTGGATCTCAAAATCCAACACAAGTCAATGGTCAAGGTCCAGATAAAGGTCCACAATACAGATCTATTATATTCTATCAAAATGATGAACAGAAAACAGTTATAGAGAAAAAGAAAGCAGCTCTTGCTAAAGAATTAGATGCTACAATTGCAGCAGAGATTTATCCTTTTCAAAAATTTTACCCAGTTTCTGCTTACCATCAGGACTTTGAAAAACGTAATCCTAAACATCGTTACATCATAGCGGTATCTATACCACGATTAAATCGCTTTAAAGCAAAGTTCCCAGAATTGTTAAAGGAAGAAGAAAAACATTAATAAGCAACCAGTCTAAAAAGGTTGGTTTTTTTATTTAACCTTTGTTGCCTTAATTTCAAAAAGCATTGGAAATAGCTGATTCTTCATTTTATACATACCATTGTCTAGCTTAATCAGATCCGGGAATACATCATAAGGGCTTTCGTCATATTCGTTCAAGTAATCTATCTGCAATCCCGCCTCAATAAGTGCATTAACCACTTCACTTAAGCCATGATTCCAACCATACTCTTTACTCACCATTTTTGAAGAAGTATCGGCATAAGTCCCTTCATATTCTTCATATATTACCTCATCTTGATTGTAGTGATAAGTCATTTTTGGTTGCCCTTCAACATAATCAAACATCCAAAGAATAGGGTGAAACTCAACAATATAAAATGTACCACCAACTTTAAGTCGTTCAGCAATCATTTTAGCCCAAGGCTTTAAATCTGGTAACCATCCAATGGTACCATAACTTGTATAAACAATATCAAATGTTTTTGAAATATGGTTAGAAGTATCTAAAACATTACAACAGACAAATTCTGTATTGAGATTGAGCTCCTGACTTAGAGAGGTAGCCAACTTAATAGCCTCATCACTAAGATCTACACCAACACAATCAGCCCCCATTCTACTCCAACTCATGGTATCTTGACCAAAATGACACTGTAAATGCAGCAAAGACTTACCATTTACATCTCCTAGTGCTTTTAATTCATATGGCATCAGCGAAGTGTCACCAGCCTTAAAACCCGCCATCTTATACATTTCACTCTGAGCATGAATGGTTACCTTTTGGTCCCAGGTGGCTTTATTTACTTCAAAATAATTAGTGTGATTTTCCATCGTTGGTTAATTTTGTGTCTAAATTAAAAATTCATTACAAATGAAATACACGATGACCTCTATTATTTGCTTTTTCCTAGTCATTTCTTGCAATTCCGAAAAGAAAAAAACCATTATCGAGGAAACCTCTAAAAAATTAACGATAGCAGAAAAAATTGCTAATGCGCACGGCTATGAAAATTGGAAAAATGTATCCGAAGTAAAATTCACCTTCAAAGTCGACAGAGACACCATTAAAGGACAAGGGCGATCCTGGGTTTGGCGACCAAAAGAAAACAAAGTAAGTATGTCCTTAGGCGAGACTCAAATCTCATATATAAGACATGAGATGGATAGTACTCACATTGCAGCAGACCGTGGTTTTATTAACGATAAATTTTGGTTGCTAGTTCCATTCCAATTGGTTTGGGATACATCGGCAACAATTTCTGATCCAGTGGTTGCAAAATCGCCTATCAAAAATGAAGATTTAAATATGATTACGCTTCTATATGGTAGTGAGGGAGGCTACACACCTGGTGATGCTTACGATATTTATTATGACGAAAACTATATGATAAAAGAATGGACATTTAGACAAGGAAATTCTGAAGCACCATCGTTATCAAATACGTTTGAAAATTACCGAAATTTTAATGGTATCAAAATTGCAATTGATCATAAAAAAGATGAAGGTAAGTGGAATTTGAACTTTGCTGATGTAAGTATAACCTTAGATTAATCTATCTATAAATATTTGGTATTACTTTTGTTAACTACAATGTAAGTTTCACGTGGGTTCTTTCGACTTAAAACGTATAGCTTACATTTCCCGCCTAACGGCGTCTATATATATCCAAGCACTTTATCTCACGAGTTAAAGTGCTTTTTACGTTTTGGTCTCTAAAGTTTTCTTTTACGTGTGCATTATCACAACATGGTTTATGCTCTCAGGCAGAATAAGGTTAGAAGGTGTTTGTTTTGTTTTGAGTCTCTTTTGTACCATCTTTTCGTTTCAATCTTAAGACACCAAAATCAATAGTAGTGCATTTTTCAACACTTCGACTTTAGTTTCCATGATTGTGAAGGAGCTTCACTCTCATCGTTCATGTGGTAGCTGAATGCGCCAAATGAACGTTGATATGTGGCATTTATGAGTTCATCGGTAATACCTGTATGAATTTTAATCCATGGTGTATCTTTAAGTTGAAATACATTAGATAAGGCTTTTACACACATCGCAGAGTGCATATAATTTTAGGCTTTCCATGCCACAGTAATACCACCATTAAAATAATCTTTTGTTTTTCCACAATCTATTTGTTTCTCTTTAAGACACTCAATTTTTATTACCAAAAACGACCTTTATTTCCCCAATTTAAATCCTTATTTTTGTTACAAATTGAAAAATCAATAGTACTTTGTCCGACTATAAAATTGGCCTTGATTTTGCCAAACAACAAGATGCCTTAGACGAGTTATCGCATTACAGACAACAATTTCATATCCCAAAAGACAAGGATGGAAATGAATTAATTTATTTGTGTGGTAATTCGCTTGGACTGCAACCTAAAGCGACCAAAGCATACATTAATCAAGAATTAGATGATTGGGCAAACCTTGGCGTAGAAGGTCATACCGAGGCTAAAAACCCATGGCTACCTTATCATGAATTCTTAACTGAAAGTTCGGCCAACGTAGTTGGTGCAAAACCTATCGAGGTAGTTACAATGAATTCATTGACGGCTAATCTTCATTTTATGATGGCCTCGTTTTATCAACCAACAGCAGAGCGTTATAAAATATTGATTGAAAGTGATGCATTTCCTTCAGATAAGTATGCTGTAGAGTCACAATTACGCCATCATGGTTATGACGATAAAGAAGGTTTAATCCTATGGACACCAAGGGCTGGTGAGGAGCTTTTGAATTATGATGATCTTGAAAGTATTTTAAAAACTCAAGGAGATGAAATCGCTTTAATTATGATTGGAGGTGTAAATTATTACACAGGCCAATTTTTCGACTTAAAACGCATAACACAATTAGGGCATCACTATGGCTGTAAAGTAGGTTTTGATTGTGCGCACGGCGCTGGAAATGTTGACTTAAGTTTACATAATTCAGGTGCCGATTTTGCAATTTGGTGTACTTATAAATATTTAAATTCAGGTCCAGGTAGCTTATCTGGTTGTTTTGTTCATGAGCGTCACGCTCATAATAAAAATCTAAATCGATTTACGGGATGGTGGAGTCATAACAAAAACACCAGATTTAACATGAGACACGAATTTGATGTGCTTCCAGGTGCTGAAGGTTGGCAATTGAGTAATCCACCTATTTTATCTATGGCTGCAATTCGCGCTTCGTTGGATATATTTAATGAAGTTGGCATAGAGCAACTGATTAAAAAGTCACAGCATCTCACTGGTTATTTCGAATATCTATTAAAAAATCTTGGTGAGGATGTGATCCGAATTATAACACCAGAAGACCCAAATCAAAGAGGGTGTCAACTCTCAATCCAAGTTTTAAATGCAGACAAAACGTTGTATGATAAATTGACTCAAGCAGGTGTTATTAGTGACTGGCGAGAACCAGATGTCATCCGATGTGCACCTGTACCACTCTACAATTCATTTGAGGATGTTTACCATATGGTAGAAAAAATGAAAGGTATTTTAAATGAATAATAAACAACAAAATATCGTAATTATTGGCGCAGGCCTGTGCGGCAGTCTACTAGCTTTACGCTTAGGGCAACGCGGCTATAATGTTGCAGTCTATGAAATGCGACCAGATTTACGCAAGACAGATATTTCAGCTGGCCGTTCGATTAACTTGGCCTTTTCAGATCGTGGCAATAAGGCAATGAAAATGGTTGGGATTGCAGAAAAGGTCAAGGAACTTTGTATCCCGATGAACGGACGTATGTTACACGATCGTGAAGGCAATACCCTCCTTTCAAATTATAGCGGAAGAGATTATGAATATATTAATTCCATTTCAAGACAAGATCTTAATGCACTGTTACTTGATGAAGCGGAAAAACACAATAATGTTTCCATTCACTTTAATAAAAAATGTCAGACCGTAGACTTTGAAAAAACGACAGCTTTATTTCAAGATTATCATACTAAACATGAATTTATTGAAGATGCTGATTGTATTATTGCTACTGATGGAGCAGGTTCTGCACTGCGCAAAAGCTACTTTTTAGAGAAAAAATTTCTATTCAGTTTCTCCCAACAATGGCTAACACACGGTTATAAAGAATTAAGTATTCTGCCTAATTCTGATGGTCACTATAAGACCTACAAAAATGCCCTACATATCTGGCCAAGAGGTGATTTTATGATTATTGCATTACCAAATTTAGACGGCAGTTTTACGGTAACTTTGTTCTTGAGCTATGATAAAGGAGAGTATAATTTTAATAATTTAACGACTCCAGAAATTGTTACTGAATTTTTCCAAAAAGAATTTCCTGATGCTTTAGCTTTAATGCCAAACTTAGTAGATGATTTTTTCGAAAACCCAACAGCTCCCTTAGGAACAGTCAAATGTTCTCCATGGTATTATAAAGGTAATACCTTGCTTATGGGAGATTCTGCACATGCCATTGTGCCATTTTATGGACAAGGTATGAATGCCTCTTTTGAGGATGTTGTAGAATTTGATAAAATATTAGATCAATTTGAAGGCAACTGGGAGCAGGTATTTTCTGAGTATAACAAGATAAGAAAGAAAGACACCGATGCCATTGCCGATTTAGCCATTGATAATTTCCATGAAATGAAAGACCATGTCGGCCAGGCTATTTTTCAGGAAAAGCGTAAAATAGAAATGGCATTAGAAAAGGCATTTCCTGAAGACTATTCGTCAAAGTATAGTTTAGTAACTTTTAATGAAGATATAGGCTATAGAGAAGCCATGTTAAGAGGACGTGCTCAAGATAAAGCCATTTTAAATATGTTAGCGGACGGCATTATTACTACGGACGATGACATTAAAGATATTTTAGACAAAGTTAAAACCGAAACAGAGGCAATTCTTGAAGATGATAGAGTTGCAGGATTACATTAAATCATGAGTGAAAAGACAGTTACACCAAGAGGCGCCTATCCACATGTAAAACAAGTTGGAGATTTTATATTTGTTTCAGGCACTAGTTCGCGAAGACCAGACAACAGCATTGCTGGAGTAGATGTTATAGATGAGATGGGTACTAAGAAATTAAATGCCTATACCCAAACCCAAGAGGTTCTGAAAAATATAGATAAGACCCTTGCAAAAGTTGGTGCTTCTTTAAAGGATATTGTAGATGTGACCTCTTTTTTAGTAAATATGAATGACTTTGCAGACTATAACCGTGCCTATGCTGAGTTTTTTGACATAGTAACTGGACCAACACGAACAACAGTGGCTGTGCATCAATTACCACATCCTGATTTAGTGATTGAAATTAAAGTGATGGCTTATAAGAAGTCTGAATAATGCATATCCAAAACTTCATAAACGGTAATTTTCAGAATCCATTATCTAATGATTGGATTCCTAATTATAATCCTTCTAGTGGAGACGTTTATGGGCAAATCCCCAACTCTTCGAAAGAAGATGTGGACGCTGCTTATGAAGCTGCAAATTTGGCCTTTAATCGGTGGTCTCAAACAACTTTGGAGGAACGTAGCCGGATACTTCTTAAAATTTCAGAGCTCATTGAATCGAATTTAGACCGGTTAGCTAAAGCAGAAAGTAAAGATAACGGTAAACCCTTATGGTTGGCTAAAGCTATAGATATTCCTCGAGCCTCCAGTAATTTCCGTTTTTTTGCTAATGCCATCACGCAATTTGCCAGTGAAAGTCACGAAAGTATTGGACAGAATGCCATTAACTACACCCTAAGGCAACCACTCGGAGTTGTTGGATGTATTTCGCCCTGGAATTTACCACTCTATTTATTTACTTGGAAAATCGCACCAGCAATTGCTGCTGGTAATTGTGTTATTGCAAAGCCAAGTGAAGTAACGCCAATGACAGCCTATTTATTGGCAGAGATCTGTAACGAAGCTGGTTTACCAAAGGGAGTATTAAACATTGTTCATGGTTTAGGAACTACAACAGGACAGGCTATTGTAGAACATTCTGAAATTAAAGCCATCAGCTTTACAGGTGGCACCTCTACTGGGGTACACATTGCAAGAACTGCTGCGCCAATGTTTAAAAAATTATCTTTAGAATTAGGCGGTAAAAACCCAAATATCATATTTGCCGATTGTGATTATGAGGACATGCTCACTACAACGGTGAGATCATCTTTTGCAAATCAAGGACAAATCTGTCTTTGTGGTAGTCGTATTTTTATAGAAGCATCATTATATGAGAAGTTTAAGATTGATTTTATTGCTAGGGTAACACAATTAAAAGTTGGTCATCCGTCTGATACCGAAACTAAAGTTGGTGCTTTGGTCTCAAAACAGCATTTAGAAAAGGTAATGAGCTACATAGATATAGCAAAAGAGGAAGGCGGAATAGTTCTTACAGGTGGCAATAAAGTAAAGGTGAAAGGCTATGAAAATGGTTATTATTTAGAACCTACAATTATTGAAGTAACAACAGACGAATGCCGTGTCAATCAAGAAGAAATATTCGGTCCAGTTGTTACAATTATGCCCTTTACATTAGAGGACCAAGTATTAGACATGGCAAATAAGGTAAAATATGGCTTATCTGCGACGCTCTGGACTAATGATTTAAAACGTACCATGAGACTGAGTCATAAATTACAAGCTGGTATTGTTTGGGTCAACACTTGGCTAATGCGAGATCTAAGAACACCATTTGGTGGGGTAAAAAACTCTGGTGTTGGACGAGAAGGTGGTTTTGAAGCCTTACGCTTTTTCACAGAACCTAAAAATGTATGTATAAAATATTAAAAAATAAAAAATGAAAATTAGCTTATTAAGTCTCATATTTACTGTATTAACGACAGCAATATTTGCACAAGATGGTTGGAAAACCTATCAAAAAGACAATTACTCTATAAACTACCCGTCTAATTGGGAATATAGCGATCAGAAACCCGAACCTACAATTGCATTTATTTTCATGAGCCCTGAAGCCTCACAAACAAAAGATTCCTTTAGAGAAAGAGTAAATCTAACCATAGAAAATTTGGTACATGAAGACCTAACATTAGAAGCATATACTGAAAAAGTATTAAAACAAGTGAAACAAGTGCCAAACGCTAAAATGGCAAGCGCCTTACCAGTAACAATTGGTGATATTGAAGCAACTAATATTATCTGGTCTGCAGAATTAGGAGGTGGTATGAATTTAAAATTCAATCAATTATTCACAGTAAAAGATCGGGTAGCCTACGTACTTACTTTTGCCTCTACTACTACAGAGTATGAACGATATGAAAAAGATGCTATAATGATTCTTAATAGCTTTAAATTTACCAAGTAAGTATGGATTTAGGCCTTAACAATAAATTTGCCCTTGTTTGCGGAAGTACAGCAGGTATAGGAAAAGCTACAGCAATAGCATTAGCAGCAGAAGGTGTTGAAGTAACCTTAATAGCTAGAAATGAGGATAAACTTAAAGCAGTTCTAGCAGAGTTACCTCGGCATCGAAATCATAATTATATCGTCGCTGACTTTTCAGATCCTGAAGCTTTAAAGGAAAAAGTAGAAGCACATATTAATAGTAATCACGGTTTCCATATTTTAGTTAATAATACTGGAGGGCCAGCAGGAGGGCCAATATTTTCTGCTCAGATCGAAGCATTTGAAAGTGCATTTACCCAGCATTTAAAATGCAACCATGTTTTAGTACAAACATTGGTTCCTTTTATGAAATCAGAACAATATGGTAGAATTATTAATGTCATTTCTACGTCTGTTAAACAACCACTTGATGGTCTTGGAGTAAGTAACACTATTAGAGGTGCTGTAGCTAATTGGAGTAAAACTTTAGCCAATGAATTAGGACAATTTGCCATTACCGTAAATAACGTTTTACCCGGAGCAACAAGTACAGAGCGTTTAAGCCAAATCATTAAAAACAAATCAGCCAAACAAGGAATTGATATTGAAGAAGCATCTAGTAATATGAAAAACAGTGTGCCTGCTAAACGTTTCGCAAAACCAGAAGAAACAGCAGATGCAATAACATTTTTAGCTAGTGCTTGTGCGGCTTATATCAATGGAATTAATCTCCCAGTTGATGGTGGTCGAACAAAAAGTTTGTAACTTTATGATTCACTACAGTAAATATTAAAATCATGAGTAAAATATATCCGCCTATAAATTTTAAAGCCTGGATTGAAGAAAATCGTCACTTACTGAAGCCACCAGTAGGAAACAAAGTAGTTTGGAAAGACGGTGACTTTATTGTCATGGTTGTTGGTGGTCCTAACAGTAGAAAAGATTATCATTATAATGAAACGCCAGAATTCTTTTATCAGGTTGAAGGAGATATTGTTTTAAAGGTTATTGAAGATGAGAAACAAAAAGATATTCATATAAAAGAAGGTGACATTTTCTTATTACCTCCGGGTATTCCCCATTCGCCAAGAAGGGGACCTAATACAGTTGGTCTCGTTATAGAATATCCAAGACCTGAAGGTGTAAAGGATAAACTACAATGGTATTCAGAAGATAATGGCGACTTACTTTATGAAGAAGAATTTACATTAGCAAATATTGAAACTGATATGCCAGCTATTTTTGATCGCTACTACAATACTATCGCGAAAAAAGATTCAGAAGATTAAAGTATAATCAAAAACATACACTTAAAATTCTAACCGCTCAATGACTAGAAAAAAACTAAGAATAAATGGTCATTCTCATCTCCTTCCCTATCCTGAAGAGATTCCAGATTTTATGAGAGATAAAGGCATTTTCTGGGTCGACAAGGACAGAAAGTTTATGCTACAAAAGGATTGGAATAGACCTATTACTGATTCTAGTTTTTTCTTAAATGAAAAGCTGGCTTGGATGGAGCATTTTAAAATAGACCATGCCGTTGTTTTAAATTTATCCCAGCTCTATGGGAACGGTTTACGCTTAGAGGAAATGAAACAGGCTTTGCGATTTCAGAACGATTTTAATGCGCGTATTCAG